>NZ_CP184126.1:0-53331 GCF_052474385.1 Methylomonas sp. BW4-1 | reverse complement strand
GGCCGCTGCTGTTACAGGCGGGGCATCTCAGTTTGAAAGTAGGGCGGTTTCTGGGTTGGTTTCTCCAGGCGTGCGGACTGAAGCTCAAAATCTAGCGGAGCAATTGACTTTGAAAGAGGCGCACGCAGGCTCTGGCGAGAGAATTATGCAAGGAAAAATTAATGATCCATTATTTCCGGAAGATGAATGGGCAAAAATGCAGCATGTTCATACGACTCCTGAGGGAGAAAATATTGTGATTCACTATTGGGAACGAATAGAGGATGCTTTCCGAACAGGGTTTAAGTTTAAAAATTAGTTTATGGACTTACTTTTAACGCAAGCATTATGGGTATTGGGATTGCTCTCTGATGAGCGTCTTCCTGAAGAAGTTGGTGTTCGAGGATTAGAAGCTGGATTGGATACGGAAACTCTCCGTATCCTATCGAGTTTGATGCCGAATGAATCGAAAGAGGCCAGACGATTATTTGAAAAACTTTTAGAAGAATTTCATCTTCCTGAATTGGAAAAGGCGAATGCGGCGCGTGTTTATGCACGTGATATTTCCAAGAAAATTTTAAAAAATGAACTGAGTCCTTGCGATGGTGCAAATCGATTATGGGATGCGTCGATTCGAGTGAATGATCCTGGTTTTCACGATTTAGATACGTTTATATATGCGGTAAGCGAGCTAGAGTCTCGTCCAGATGATGTGGAGTTTTTTAATAGTGAAATCATAAAAGAGGCAAACATTTGGGTTAAACATAACTCGTAAAACGAAACGCATCGCGGTTCCGCCACTTTGCGGATCGAAATGTATTCGGCGCATGTGATTAAAACTTAAAACGTCGTCTGACCAAGGCCGTAACCCGTAAGTCAGAAGCGGCGTTAGCCGTGTTCCGACTTATGACGCCAACGGCACCTCGGCGGCAATCAAGGTTGTAAGTCGCAATCGGTAGGGCGTCAATAGGCGAAGCCGTATTGCGCCGTATGTTTTAGCCAGTTCCGGCCGGCACCCGCACCACCTGGCCGGAAGCCACCGCGTTCTACATCACCGCCAGCTACGACGCCCTGAACCGACCGACTGCTCTGCTGGAGAACGGCACCGTCAGCCTGGCCAGCTACGCCTACGACGACCTGTCACGGCGCACCACCGTCACCCTGGGTAACGGCACCACCACCGGCTATGGCTATACCACGCAATCGGCGCTGGCCAGCCTCACCCAAAACCTGGCCGGCACCGCCCAGGACAACACCTGGAGCTACACCCGCAACCAGGTGCAAGACATCAAAGCGGCCAGCTGGACCAACAACAGCTACCAATGGACCGGCTACACCAACGGTACTCGGAGCTACACCGCCAACGGCCTGAACCAATACGCCACGGCCGCCGGCAGCACCTTAAGCTACGACGCCAACGGCAACCTGGGTGGCGACGGGGTGTGGACCTATGCCTACAACCTCGACAACCAGCTGACCAGCGCCAACAAAACCGGCTCGGCCAACAGCCTGGCCTACGACGGCGCCGGCCGCTTGAGCCAAACCACCCTGGCGGGCGTCGTCACCAACCTGAGCTACGACGGCAGCGACCTGGTGGCTGAATACAACAGCACCGGCACCCTGCTGAGACGTTACGTACACGGCCCTGGCGTTGACCAACCCTTAGTCTGGTACGAAGGCGCCGTCACCACCAACAAAACCTGGCTGTACAGCGACCACCAAGGCAGCATTGTCGCCACCGCCAACAGTGCCGGCACCAGTACCGCCACCTTGAGCTACGGCCCCTATGGCGAACCGAATGCCACCACCGGCGTGCGCTTCCGCTACACCGGCCAGCAGCTGCTGGGACCGCTGAACCTGTACTACTACAAAGCAAGAATGTACTCGCCCGCCATCGGCCGGTTCTTGCAAACCGATCCGATTGGCTATCAGGATGACTTGAATCTGTATGCCTATGTGGGGAATAATCCGTTTAACCGGAATGATCCCAGTGGGTTGATTGCGGCTGAGGCCAAGATGTTGAGCGGTGGTTTGGGGGGGCAAGTTGCTTCCTTCGGCCTTGGCTTTACTCCCGCTGGAGTCGCCCTGGATTTTGGAACGTTGGTTACCGGACGTGACGTTATTACCGGGGAATCCGTGCCAAGGATTTGGGCTGTTGCAGGGATTATTCCGGGCGTATCAGAATTACGTAAAGCGGGTAATGCGCTTGAAGGCGCAGTGGATGTGGCAAGGGGGGTAAATGGAAACTCTCGCTTGAGCACAAACCTACAACACCGTTATGAAATCTTCGATGAATCGGGAGATGTAGTCAAGACTGGTATAAGTGGTCGGCCTCTGAACCAAAATGGGACATCTGGACGAGCGAATAGCCAGGTAAATCAACTGAACCGATCTGGCGATGGAACCTATAGTGCCCAAGTTGTTGAGACGAGTATCCAAGGTCGGCAAGCGGCATTGGACGCAGAAAGAGCCGCGACGAACCAATTGGCTCGTGATGGAAATACACTCAGACTTCAACAACGTCCAAAACCAGACTAGGATTTTATAAATGATCAAAGAATTCGATCTTGATGCTCCACAGGAACCAAAGTTGGCAAGGCTGATGTTTCGAAAAGAAACTCGGTGCATCACTGCGTTATTTGAACGTTGTTACACGCCAGTCAAAGACACGGGGTCAGCATGGAAAATACTGGTGGAAGTTGTTGCTAAGGTGAATAAGCCTCAATGTCGTAATTTGCTTGATGTGCTGACGATCGAAGTAGAAGGGGATATTGATAAATACATGCGTATGGATGCTAGTTCGAAACAGGCATCTGCTCTTGACTATCTGATGGAAGGCGTCGAAAAAGTGGCGTGTCAAATGAAATGGGATATAACCTCATTCTACCAAGCAAAGCTAGAAGTTTTAAATCGAAATTTTATAAATGAGTGGGTTTGGAAATCTCCAATCATCAATAAATCAAGAAAGTTAACCGCCGAGATTTTGGTTGAGCATAAAGTCGCCGAAGTACAGTTGTCAGCTAGATTTCGTGACATGAATGGCAATATCTTGAAGGTACAGCACTTGGTTTCTGACGAACCAAATGAATTTATATTCGATCAATACTTTGGAAAATTTAGATGGATTAATGACGATACTGTTGAATTGATCTCGCGCAGTGGGGACAAGCAGTTTTCCGCTAATATGATCGATTCGGCTACCTTACATTAACCCGATAAGATGTGCCGACGCCAGGAGGCGCATCTGTCGAGCCCGGGTAGGTCCGAATAGCGAAGCGTATTCGACGCATGTAATTATAAAGCCGCCTGACCAGCGCCGGCGGCAAAATCCTGGCCTACCAGTATGACCCGGCCGGCACCCGCACCCGTACCACCTGGCCGGAAGCGACCGCGTTCTACATCACCGCCAGCTACGACGCCCTCAACCGGCCGACCGCCCTGCTGGAGAACGGCACCGTCAGCCTGGCCAGCTACGCCTACGACGACCTGTCGCGGCGCACCACCGTCACCCTGGGTAACGGCACCACCACCGTCACCGGTTACGACACCCAGTCGGCGCTGGCCAGCCTGACCCAAAACCTGGCCGGCACCGCCCAGGACAACACCTGGAGCTACACCCGCAACCAGGTGCAAGACATCAAAGCGGCCAGCTGGACCAACAACAGCTACCAATGGACCGGCTACACCAACGGTACTCGGAGCTACACCGCCAACGGCCTGAACCAATACGCCACGGCCGCCGGCAGCACCTTAAGCTACGACGCCAACGGCAACCTGGGTGGCGACGGGGTGTTGACCTATGCCTATTTATGCCCTTTAGGGTACAACCTCGACAACCAGCTGACCAGCGCCAACAAAACCGGCTCGGCCAACAGCCTGGCCTACGACGGCGCCGGCCGCTTGAGCCAAACCACCCTGGCGGGCGTCGTCACCAACCTGAGCTACGACGGCAGCGACCTGGTGGCTGAATACAACAGCACCGGCACCCTGCTGAGACGTTACGTACACGGCCCTGGCGTTGACCAACCCTTAGTCTGGTACGAAGGCGCCGTCACCACCAACAAAACCTGGCTGTACAGCGACCACCAAGGCAGCATTGTCGCCACCGCCAACAGTGCCGGCACCAGTACCGCCACCTTGAGCTACGGCCCCTATGGCGAACCGAATGCCACCACCGGCGTGCGCTTCCGCTACACCGGCCAGCAGCTGCTGGGACCGCTGAACCTGTACTACTACAAAGCAAGAATGTACTCGCCCGCCATCGGCCGGTTCTTGCAAACCGATCCGATTGGCTACCAAGACGGCTTGAATCTGTATGCCTATGTGGGGAATAATCCGTTCAATCGCAATGATCCGAGCGGGTTGATTGCGGCTGATGCAAGGATGCTGGCGAGCAACTACATGACGGAGCTAAGGACGACAGCCAGTGCATTTGGCGATGCCGTCAGTGCCAGACCGGCGTTGCAAAGCTTTGCCGTGGGCTCTACACTAGGCGGCGGTATAGGGCTTGCTACGGCTTATCCGCTTGCTACAGGGTTAGCATTGAGTTCTCTGGAGTTGAGTAGTCTGGCTTCCGGCGATATGCCAGTTGGAATACCAACGATAAACGGTAGGCTCCCTATTAACAGTAGTTATGCTGGTCAGATCCACCCATCTGGCATTCCTTTTACCTCGCAAGGATTTCCAGACTTTAGTTCGGTAACAAAGGCGGAAGTCCAAATTCAAAGTTTGACAGGAAATTATGCTAAGGATTCTGCATTAGCCAACCAAGCGGTTGGAATAAGTCAAACACCTACCGGATTTGTTTGGCATCATGTTGAAGACGGACTTACAATGCAACTTATCTCACAAGATATTCATAATGCTGTTCGACATACCGGTGGAGCTGCGGTTATCCGTAACGGAGGATTTGATTGATGAAAATTAAGTTAAATGAAGGTAGCCATGCATCGGACTTTGATATTGATACCTTGCAAAAAAAAGTCGGTGTCCCATTGAAACCTGAATTCTTAGAGTTTGTGAGAAATAACGATGGGTCAAAGCCAGAAACTAATATTTTTAAAGTAAATGAGTCTATTGAGTCTGGTGTTAATGGATTCATACCAGTTAGACTAATAATTAGGGAGATGTCAAATATTGAAAATCTCCCGGAAAATGCATTTCCAGTTGCATGGGCAGAAGGCGGTAATTATATATTTATCGATCAAAGGATAGGCGGTTCCGTGTATTTTTGGGATCATGAGCAACCAGAGAATATTTTTAAGTTAGCCGATGGATTTAGCCAATTTATCGATTTAATCGATCCTTTTGATACTGGGTCGATTAAATTGAAACCAAACCAAGTAAAGAAAGCGTGGATTGATCCAGATTTTCTTAAAACCATTCAGTCGACTTAACCCGCTTGGGAAAGGTGGCGGACGTAATCCCGTCACCCCGGCCCGCTTCCGAATAACTCGTAAGTCGGAAGCGGCGTTAAAGGCGTAAGGTGCAATCGATAGGACATCAATAAACTCGATAACGTGCGCCGATAGGATGCTGCCGACGTAAGGAGGCGCATCTGTCGAGCCTGGTAGGGTGGGCACGAAAAAACCGTGCCCACCCTACCAGGCTTACGCCCTTGCCGTCAGGATTGGCAAAGTTATCGCGTTACGCTGGGGAAGAGCGGAGGAGTGACGAGAAAAATCCCGTCACCCAGACCCGATTACGGGTTATGTAAGGTCAGAAAAATCGTCCGTGAACCGCACTTGTGAATATTGAGACCTCCAGCCGCCACTACCCATATACCATCCAGATAGTTCGCCTAATCCTTCCTCTGACAAATCAATTCGTTTTCCATTGCTTGCATTAAAAGAAATATTAAACACCCCTTGATCTAAGGCCTGGAGTAAATAAAACAAAGTCTCATCGACGCAATCCGATATCATCATTTTTTGAAGCCCTTCAATGTCGCCATTATTCAACATTGCTCGCCAGCGCTTAGCGATTGGGGTGTTCATATTAGGAAGCATCTGATCATCGCAACTTCTCACAGCAGAGTCTCTCACTTGCTCGATTAAGACCTTTGCAAATTCTTGAATTTCGTTACATAGCATTTTATCTTCCCCATGGAATTCTAGTTGGCCCAGAAACCCCTGCGTCTTTTAACGCCTGAATTGCTTGATTTACAGTTGTATTTGCCATGCCTTCAGCCATACCGCCACGAACTAAAGCATTGGCTTCGATAGCGGACATGGCCTCCCATGTCAATGTTTCTCCTGTTTTTGCAAAAGCTTGGTAGCCAGTCATCTGTGCTCCTGTAACTGCACTATGCGACACGCCAAGGCTTGCCAACTCGGCATTTGGAATCGCCAATGCAATATTCGCATCATAGTTTGCTGCACCTGTAAATGCACTTTTGGCGGGCACATGGTGACCGCCGCCAGGACCTCTATACGACTCTAGTAAAGCAGAAACTTCTCCTGTTGCCGCCGCCACTCTGGAGATATTGGTAACACTACCAACACCAACAATTCCTAAAACGGAATTAATGTCGGCTCTTGCTGATTCGTAACTTCTTGTTGAGGAGTAGTTAGCGGGTATCGCAGGGAAAGAAGTAAGCTCTCCACCCAATTTACCACCTAACATCTTCACATCAGCCGCAATCAACCCGCTCGGATCATTGCGATTGAACGGATTATTCCCCACATAGGCATACAGATTCAAGCCGTCTTGGTAGCCAATCGGATCGGTTTGCAAGAACCGGCCGATGGCGGGCGAGTACATTCTTGCTTTGTAGTAGTACAGGTTCAGCGGTCCCAGCAGCTGCTGGCCGGTGTAGCGGAAGCGCACGCCGGTGGTGGCATTGGGCTCGCCATAGGGGCCGTAGCTTAAGGTGGCGGTACTGGTGCCGGCACTATTGGCGGTGGCGACGATGCTGCCTTGGTGGTCGCTGTACAGCCAGGTTTTGTTGGTGGTGACCGCGCCTTCGTACCAGACTAGGGGTTGGTCAACGCCAGGGCCGTGCACGTAACGTCTCAGCAGGGTGCCGGTGCTGTTGTATTCAGCCACCAGGTCGCTGCCGTCGTAGCTCAGGTTGGTGACGACACCCGCCAGGGTGGTTTGACTCAAGCGACCGGCGCCGTCGTAGGCCAGGCTGTTGGCCGAGCCGGTTTTGTTGGCGCTGGTTAATTGGTCGTCCCTGAAAAAGCCGAAATTTTTCAGGAGCGACGCCCCTCAGGCGAACGATAAAAATGGTTCGGATGAAAATGCGCCCCAAAGCCGAGACAGCGACTGCCAAACATGAGGCCAAAAAATCCTCAACCGCCTGAGGATCAAACGGATGTTGTGGCCGGCACCGCACAGGATGGCATGCAATGCATCGCCCAGTTCGCCTTTCAGGTAGTTGCGCCCCAATAATCCGTCGTTCTTCAAGTGGCCGATGATCGGCTCGATGGCGTTGCGACGTTTCAGGGCCCGTTTGAGTCGTCGGGTATCCACGCCGCGTTTTTGCCGGGCTTTGTAAATCGTGACCCCGGGTACCTCGACCCCACGATAACCCAAGTCCACAAACGCTTCTTTGGCGCGTGTGCCGCTTAGAATTTCCGCCTGTTCCAGACAGGATTCCAGGGTGTGACCATCATAGGGATTGCCGGGAAAGCTACGTGCACCCAGCACGAAATTGCTTTTGTTGGTGACGGTGATACCCACTTTAACGCCGAACTCATATTTTTTGTGGACCTTGCCTTTGGCAATGCATTCCACTTCCGGGGCGTGAAAACTGTACAGTTTGTTTTTATCCTGCGGTTGCTGATTCAAAATCCGTTGGGTTTTCTCCAGCGTTTCTTTGAACGCCCCTTTGACAGCGTCGGATTGATTGTCCAATTGGCGCTCAATGTCACGGTAAACCCGACCCACCAGGGTTTTCAGTTGTTTGAGCATTTTGCGTTTGCGCTTCATGTGCTTGGCATGATGGTAGCGGTTGGCCATTAGCAGCAAATACGGAGCCTTGCGGTTATAGTTTTGCCGCAACGGAATCTCATGCTGCTCGGCTAAACGCACCAGATGCTGGCGGCAGCGTTCGTACAATTTGCCATCGGTTGGATACGTGATGGCTTTTTCTTGAACCGTGCTATCGACCGTCACCGATTCAAAATCCTGTTTTTTCACGGTCTGACTGTCGACACCTGCTTGAATGGTCACCATTAACATCCACTCGCAACCGGCTTCACCGATCCGCTTCCGCCAATAGGTCAGCGAGGTGGGGTGACAAGGCATCTGGTGTTGGAAGTACTCTGCGCCACAAAAATATTGCCAATAGGGATTTTCCAGCCATTGCGCCACGACCGCTTCGTCGGAACGGGCAAACGCATGTTTAAGGTAATGAAGTCCAGCAATCAGTCGCGTGGGCAAGGCGTGCGCCCCTTGATTCTCTGTGAAAAACTCGCCAAAGGCGTCATCCAGGACTTTCCAGTCGATCAGATGAGCCAGTTGGTAAAGTTCGTGTTTTGGATTTAACAGGTCGGCCAGCGGCGTGTTGAATAAATCGATTTGTCCGCTCGTTTCTTGGGATTTTGGCTTCATTTTGAATAAAAATTTGCAAGAAATTAATATCTATTTTACCCGTTTCTTGCAATTATTACCCGGCTTTTTTTATTAAATATCCAATGTAATTCAATGTGTTAGTGTTGATTTTATGACTTTTCAGGGGCGACTAATTGGTTGTCGAGGTTGTAGGCGTAAGTCCACACGCCGTCGCCGCCGAGGTTGCCGTTGGCGTCGTAGCTTAAGGTGCTGCCGGCGGCGGTGGCGTATTGGTTCAGGCCGTTGGCGGTGTAGCTGCGAGTACCGTTGGTGTAGCCGGTCCATTGGTAGCTGTTGTTGGTCCAGCTGGCCGCTTTGATGTCTTGCACCTGGTTGCGGGTGTAGCTCCAGGTGTTGTCCTGGGCGGTGCCGGCCAGGTTTTGGGTCAGGCTGGCCAGGGCCGACTGGGTGTCGTAGCCGTAGCCGGTGGTGGTGCCGTTACCCAAGGTGACGGTGGTGCGCCGCGACAGGTCGTCGTAGGCATAGCTGGCCAGGCTGACCGTGCCGTTCTCCAGCAGCGCGGTCGGCCGGTTGAGGGCGTCATAGCTGGCGGTGATGTAGAACGGGGTGGCTTCCGGCCAGGTGGTACAAATAAGACGGCCATCGGCGTCGCGAACGATGCGCCTCCTTACGTCGGCAGCATCCTATCGGCCATCGGGATTAGCGCACGTTATCGGGTTGGCGTTCGGGGTTTTCGGGGTGGGAGGAAATGGGCCGCCGAAGGCAGGGCTCGGCGGCCTGGGATCGCTTGGTTTGATCACTCGACAGATGCGCCTCCTGACGTCGGCGGCATCCTATCCGCCATCGGGTTTAGCGCATCGTATCGCGGTGTTATCTCTCAGCTTCAAACCCAAAGTGGCGTTCACCTTGAAGTCAGAGCGGTGTAATAAGGTTGTTCGGATCGCATAGCCCACCGCTTCGGTAAACATGCGGCGCAATACGGCTTCGCCTATTGCCGCCCTACCGATTGCGACTTACGGCCTTTAACACGGCTTCAGACTTACCCGGATAGATCCTCGGAAAAATGTCCTCCTCTAATTGCACGGTTTCGTAACTCAATTATCCATTCGCTTTCCAAATTAGTTAAACAGTCCTTCAATGGCCATCCTGGGGCAGTCTCGATTAAATGAACAAGTGATGAAGCCAAACCAAAACAACCATCAGGACCAAACAATTTAACCAATGAACGAGCTTCATCATCAGTTATCGGTCTAGTTATAGCCCTATAAAGCTCCTCGTATTTTCGGATTAATTCGGGGTTAGCTCCATGCTCCGGCGGCAGAGGTCCCAAAGAATTCAGGGTGCTAATTTCTTGTCGTATACTTTTAATGTTCATTGCTTATTAATCAGCTCAGGAAAATTTTGACGGTAATACTGGATAACATCCTGTAATCCCTCGTTGTAAGCACTACCTACGATACTTCGAACATCTCGTATATCTTTAGCCAACACGTCGCGAAATGACAAACCAGCATCCTCGATAGCCGTTACTGCTCCTTTGTAGCCATATGTTCTAGTTGCCTCGTGTTCAATAGCCGTCATCACAATAGCACCGCCATCGGCACGAGTTGTAAAATTCAACGCGGCCTGGGGTATATGATGCGCGGTTAAATTGTCTCCTACGGTTCCGACAAGACTTGCAAATCGACCGCCTTGGCCAGCAACGACGCCTTGTGTTCCACCTGTTGCAATGGTGGCCCCGATTTCCAACCCGCCTTGCAAGGCCCATAAGGCCGAGTTCCCGTAACTGCCTGCTTGGAAATTGTCGTAAGAATTCCTGAAAGCAAGCGATCCTGGCGTAACCGCATCCAAATATCCGCCAATCTTACCACCGAGCATATTGGCATCAGCCGCAATCAACCCACTCGGGTCATTCCGATTAAACGGATTATTCCCCACATACGCATACAGATTCAAGCCATCTTGGTAGCCAATCGGATCGGTTTGCAAGAACCGGCCGATGGCGGGCGAGTACATTCTTGCTTTGTAGTAGTACAGGTTCAGCGGTCCCAGCAGCTGCTGGCCGGTGTAGCGGAAGCGCACGCCGGTGGTGGCATTCGGTTCGCCATAGGGGCCGTAGCTCAAGGTGGCGGTACTGGTGCCGGCACTGTTGGCGGTGGCGACAATGCTGCCTTGGTGGTCGCTGTACAGCCAGGTTTTGTTGGTGGTGACCGCGCCTTCGTACCAGACCAGCGGTTGGTCAACGCCGGGGCCGTGTACGTAACGTCTCAGCAAGGTGCCGGTGCTGTTGTATTCAGCCACCAGGTCGCTGCCGTCATAGCTCAGGTTGGTGACAACCCCCGCCAGGGTGGTTTGGCTCAAGCGGCCGGCGCCGTCGTAGGCCAGGCTGTTGGCCGAGCCGGTTTTGTTGGCGGCCGTCAGCTGGTTGTCGAGGTTGTAGGCATAGGTCCACACCCCGTCACCACCCAGGTTGCCGTTGGCGTCGTAGCTTAAGCTGCTGCCGGCGGCGGTGGCGTATTGGTTCAGGCCGTTGGCGGTGTAGCTGCGAGTACCGTTGGTGTAGCCGGTCCATTGGTAGCTGTTGTTGGTCCAGCTGGCCGCTTTGATGTCCTGCAGCTGGTTGCGGGTGTAGCTCCAGGTGTTGTCCTGGGCGGTGCCGGCCAGGTTTTGGGTGAGGCTGGCCAGCGCCGATTGCGTGGTATAGCCATAGCCGGTGGTGGTGCCGTTACCCAGGGTGACGGTGGTGCGCCGTGACAGGTCGTCGTAGGCGTAGCTGGCCAGGCTGACGGTGCCGTTCTCCAGCAGAGCAGTCGGTCGGTTCAGGGCGTCGTAGCTGGCGGTGATGTAGAACGCGGTGGCTTCCGGCCAGGTGGTGCGGGTACGGTTGCCGGCCGGGTCGTATTGGTAGGCCAGGGTTTTGCCGCCGGCGGTGGTGCTGGTCAGGCGGCCGGCGTTGTCGTAGACGTAGCCGATGGCGTAGCCGGTTTTGTTGGCGGCGGTTTTACGGCCCAACAGGTCGTAACTGAAGCTGATGTTGTCGGCTGCGGTCGGATAGGTCCGGCTCAGCAGACGGTTGAGGTTGTCGTAGGCCAAGGTAATGCTTTGACCGTTACGTTTGCGCAGGCTGGTGACGTTGCTGTTGGCGTCGTAGGCCACTTGTTCGAAGTCGGTCGCCGAGGAGGCGCCGGCGGTGACTTTGTCCGGATACAGGGTTTTCAGTTTCCGGTCGTGACCGTCGTATTGGTAGGTGGTCAGCTGGTTTTTGGCATCCTTGACGGTGAGCGGCAGGCCGTTGTTGCTGTAGGTGTAGGTCGCGTAGTTCTGCGCGATACCGCTGCCCACGGCTTTTTTGAGGATCTGGACACTGTCGTCGGCGTTGTAGACGGTCTGGGTGACGCGGTTGCCGCCGTCGGCCGCCGGCAGGTTTTCGGTCAGGGTGCTGAGGCGATCCAGGTTGTCGTAGACGTAGTCGGCGACGGTCACCGGTGCGGCGGCGGCCGGACAGGTGGTGTCGGCCGTGGTGGTGCCAGGGCCCCAGGCTTTCAGCAGTTTGCCGCTCGGGGTGTAGCTGCTGCAGGACACCAGCCATTGGGTACCGATCTGCGCGGCGCTGCGGATCAGGCGGCCGTCGGCGTCGTAAGCTTGCTTGGTCAGTTTACCCAAGGCGTTTGTCAGCTGTATCGGCCGCCGTTGGTTGTCGTAAGCGGTGGCTAC
The DNA here is from genome assembly GCF_052474385.1 of Methylomonas sp. BW4-1. Taxonomy (NCBI): domain Bacteria; kingdom Pseudomonadati; phylum Pseudomonadota; class Gammaproteobacteria; order Methylococcales; family Methylococcaceae; genus Methylomonas; species Methylomonas sp. BW4-1. Next base: position 41,118 of record NZ_CP184126.1, on the reverse strand, counting down.
GGTGTCGGTGACGTCGGTGCGTGGGCCGTTGACTTGGGTCAGGTTACCGACCGCATCATAAGTATAAGTGCTGGTCAGGTTGAGCTTACCGGTACCGGCATCGGCAACCACGGTTTGCGGCACGTATTTGTTGGTGGCGTTATAGGCCGTGGTGTTGGTGACGCTGTTGGTCGCCGTGGTTTTCTCGGTCACCGCAGTCGGCAAATAAAACGCGGTGTAGCCGGCCGGGGTGAAGCTGGTGTAGGCATAGGTCGTTATAGGGGCTACGCCGGCGGCATCCACGGGACGAGTGATGGTGAAAGGCAGACCTTGCGCGGTGTAGGTGTAGCTAGTCACTTTGCCTTTCGGGTCGGTAACGCTAGCCAAGTTGTTGAACGCGCTTTCGTAGGTATAGCTGGTTAGCAGATTGGCCAGTCCGGAACCGGCTTTGGCGACGCGGGTTTCGGTCTTGACGTTGTGGGTGCAGCGTTTAGTCGTGCCGCCGCAGGTGGTGTCGTCGTAGGTATAGGTGACATAGTTGCCTTCGGGCAGGACCGATTTGGTCAAGCGTTCTTGGCCGTCGTAGGTGTTGGTCACCACCTTACCCAAGGGATTGATGGATTTCAGGACTTTGCCGAAACTATCGTAGTAAGAAACTTTGCTGCCGCCCAAGGGATCCAACTCTTCGGACCGGCTGCCGGCAAAGTAATAGGTGTAAAGCTTGCCGTTGGCGTTGGTTTGGGTTTGTACCCGGCCCAGGCTGTCATAGACGTTGGTCGCGAAAGCCACGGTCGGATTGCTGGGATAGAAGAACTTGGTGATGCGTCCCGGCAGGTCGTATTGGAAGGTGGTGTTTTTCGCGGTGGCGTCGGTAGAGGTGACCAGATTGCCGTTGGCGTCGTAGGCATAACCCACACTCCGGCTACCGTCGCCCACGGCGGTGATCCGGCCCGAGGTGTTGGTCAGGGTCAGGGTTCTGCCTAAGCTGTTTTGCACTTGGGTCAGGTCGTTGCCGGCGTAGGTGAATTTGACCTGCACGCCACTGGCATGATTGAAGGTGGCAATCTTGCCGGTGCTGTCGAAATTCAGCTTGTCCTTGTGCAGAGTTTCATAGCTGTAGGTGTTGTCGGCGTTTTTGATCAAACGCGCAGCACTGCCCGGAGGCGCGTTGTAGGTACCGTCCGGTAGTTTGACAAATACTTCACCGTTCAGACCTTGTTTGACAACCACGGTGTTGCTCAGCAACTGGTCGCCAAACCAACGTTGGCCCAAGGTGGCCACCACCATTTTATCCAGCGGTTTGGCAGTGTCGGTCAATAGATCCAGGGACACCAGTTTTTCCACAATGGTGTTCACTGCATCCAGGGCCGAGTCTTCACCCAACCCTTGGAAGCCATCGGAGTTAACCGCGGCCTTTGACGCAAAATTATGGGTCCAGCCTTTGCCCAATGCGCCCGCTTGAGTACGCGCACCAGAGCTATACAGTTTTTGGAAACTCAGCGCATGGGGGAACGAGCCTACGCCGGTATTGATGTCATCATGGGCATAAAGGAAGTTACCTTTGAAAGTGTCAATCGGGTCGTTGTAAGTTTGGCCAAACCAATTACTGAGACTTTCCCAACTCAGACTGTTGCTAAGGGTATTGGTGTTGGTTGTGGCTGCCGGTAAAGGCGAACTCGAAAAGCCGCCCAACAATCCACCGCTAATAATTGAGCCAATGCTGGTACCATTCGCGGTTACCAAAATATCAAAGTAACCCGTGCCGCTCCAGCTGGCTTCGGTAAGATTACACCGCGTCGGCAAAATTAAACGGCGTCCGGCGGTCACCGCATTTTGGAACGAGGTCAAATATGACGCGCACGACACCAGATTAGGTTGCACCGCCGAGGTATAGTTGGCCGAGGTAGCATTGAAAATCTTGTCATTGTTGGTTGCCGCAATATCGATCAATTTGACTGTGGATACCGCGCTTACGCCGGCGGTTTGTTGCACGGCCGTAGACTCGAAAATACTGGAATGCATAGAGTCGCTGAAGAACACCGCCGCCTCTTTAGCTGCATCGGCGGTTTGGCTGACCACCCCCAGCACGTTACCAGGCAAGTCAACGTAAGGTGCCGTGTTATAGCCGGCGATCCCGATTTGGTGGTGGAACAGGGTATTGGTTTTGGCGATGCGGTCGGCGACATAGTCGGCCGCGTTCACTTGTGCGATCCAGCTTGAGGATAACACCGCTAAGCTAGAACCTAACACCGATTCAGCGGTGTCGGCATTACCTGCGGCTTTGGCTTCGTCCAAGCGTTGGCGATGCTGTTCAACCACGCCCCGTCCCGCCGGCCCCCAGCCGTTACCAATCAAAAAGGTACCGCCAGCTTTGATTTGTTGGGTAAAAGCCTGGTTGGCAAAGGTTTGCGCGTAAGCACTATGTGTGACAGTAAAATTGACGCTGCCGACAGTACCCGGCGTGGTTGCCGTACCCGTCATTTGTGCGACACCGTCCAGCATCAACACCGGTTGATTGGAACCGTTGTAGGTAATGGTCAGGCGTTTGCCGTAAATCGCGTCCGAGGTGTACGTTTTATCGATGCCTTGGTATTGGAGTCTCAGTGTGGGCTTGTAGTTGGCCGGGACATCCGTGGTCCATTCGGTTAGCGCCACGGTGGTATCTTGGTATGGCAGCACGGTTTGACGCAGATTGCCGCCGCTATGTGGATTAATGGTCATCCCCCCCACCGCGTCATCCAGCGCGCCGGCGGGTTGGTTAGTGCGTAAATAATTGGTTAGGTTGGTGGCATAGGAGTTCAAGTTGTTACGAATATTGGTGCGATTGACCCCCTGGATATAATCTGTCGTCAGGGTCGCGCCGGTTTTCGCCTGTGTGAGATAGGTAGCCGCGTTGTAGCCGCTGGCTGTGGTCAGATTAATCCCGGCCTTAACTGTGTGCGGTTTATAGCTAGGATCGAAGTAGTAATTGGTGCCGCCAATATTGACTTTGACCCAGACGTGATCGAACTTCATGCTGACCAAGGCGGCGGTTGATCCAGGGCAACTGCCGGCCGCCGTCGCGGTTACCGAGGCAATCGGCACTTGACCTTGACCAAAAAGATTCAAAACCGCGCAGACATTGGCGGTATCGACGCCCAGCCACGCATTGATTTGGGCCGCTGTCATGTTGACCCGACCCTTGACATAGCTGGCCGTGTATCCGGCTTGGCGCAATAACGACACCATCAGTGTCGCTTGGTCGAAAGCGGTACCTTGGCTATCGAGGATCGCCCCCACCGCACCTTTTTGCACACCCCACATCGGGTAATACTCGATGTTGTTGCGGACGTATTCGTAGATCAAATCCGGATTATTTTTCAAGGCACGGGCCAATTCAGCGATGGAGGCCGGACCGGTCGGCGCGGTGTCGCCGCTAATGCGTAACGCGCTGGTGGTTAATAGTGTATCGGTGGTCGGTGTTGCTGCTGATTGGAGCTGATTCAAGTCAGCGGGTAACGACTGACTTTGTATGGCTTGTTCCGATTCAAGTGGCGTTACCGGCGTGAAAATGGCGCGATTAACGCCGGGCAACTGTACCGTCTGTCCGCTAGGTGCGGCGACGTTGGCAGCCGGTTTTTTAGTTTTACCTCTAACTGATGAAGTCGTTGGCATATCGGTCACGGCCGGCACGCCCCCGCCAAACGAGATATTACCCTCCGCCTGAACCGTCCCGACCATCAATAGCAAAGCGAGCGAAACCACACTATTTACTTGCCAACGTAACATATCCGTATACTCCATTCGTGCAGGGCCGGTCAGAACTGATCCTTCAAGCCTTTAGATTTAATAAATATTGATAAAACAAACAGCCGCGCTAAGGCTTCGCCTGAAAACAGGCGACACTCTCAAACGCTGAAAATCCAGGGAATTTACTCGACTAACTAGGGGCGCCGCTGATCACATAACTACTGCGATTGCCGGCGGCATCGTAGACATAGGCAATCACGACGCCCGTGCTGTAGGCGGCTTGGGTAATACGACCCAGCGTGTCATAGGTGTAGGTAACAGACCCTGCCCAGGCAGGTCCCATCAGACCGGCCAAAAGCAACCCCGCAAAAAAACGCCGCCTGATGGCGGCCATGTCCAACTGAATTTTGGGATTACCCACACGCAACACAGAACTGCTCATCGTTTTCCCTCTTGAGTGATCGTATTTAAAAAATGTATAGCGAAACGCTTTAGAAAACCAGCGCTTGAAGCGGTCCTTCTGTGCCGATAGGTTTTGTTTATTGCCGGCCTACACGCCATACCTACGAGCTAGGTCTGTCGAAAACACGTGAACTTGGTGTGTTTCTAATGCCTGGGGAACAAATTCAATCAAGACTAACCATCTATGCAACTGGGTTTGTAATCTAGCTAAAAATTTCGTACCCTGCAAGCATATTTTAAAAAAAATTACTGCTTGGCCGGTTCAAGATTGAACTTATTGAGAAATTACATAGCACCTCAATTTAGTGAGGCCTTCTCAAGGGTCAACAAACCAATAAAAATTTCAAGTCCTACGCATTATGAACATTGGCTTTTGCTTGCCTTTATGCCGATATTTCAATATTTAATAACGCTACAATCATGACTGATAACGCTCTTGCTACTGGTGTTGTTAAAGAAAATTTGGTTGAACTCTTACTCAAAAAGCGGTTGATGACTGCTGAAGCCATTGAGAGAGTTCAGTCTGCTGCGCTGACGTCAAAAACCCCATTTTCTGCCGTAGCCACCAAATTAGGATTTGTCACTGAGCATGAAATGGCAGTGGTTTTTGCGGAAATGTTAAATATCGAAGTTGTGCGTAGAGCTGATTTTCCGGAAGGAATCTTAACCATCAAACGTCTCAATCCGCATTTTCTAAGGACTAAAAAAGTACTGCCTTTACGGATTGATCAACAAACTTTGGCACTGGCCATGGCCGATCCTTCGGATGATGTTGCTGCCGCCTGCTTTGCGTTTGCATCCGGCTTACCTGTTAAACGATACGCGGTTCTTGAATCTGAACTGGAAGATTTTTTTTATAAGCTGGACGCCGCAAATACCGAGATAGAAGAGTCAGTTGCATTGTCCGCTGTCGATGAAACAAGTATCACGCAGGAGGATATTACAAAACTCAGTGATCTTGCATCGGATGCACCGGTGATTCGATTAGTCAATCGACTTATCATGGAAGCCAGTGATTTAGGTGCCTCGGATATTCATTTTGAACCTGAGAGCAGCGCCTTTTCTATCCGCTTCCGGATTGACGGCTTGTTACAGAAAGTTGAAACACTATCCGCTCGCTGGGCCGATCCTGTCGCCTCCAGAATCAAGCTGATGGCTAAACTTGATATCGCGGAAAGACGTGTACCTCAAGATGGAAGAATCCGGTTTACGTCCAGAGGAAGGAGTATAGACCTGCGTATAGCCACATTCCCTTCGCTTCAAGGGGAGTCCATTGTTATTCGATTATTAGGCCAACAGTCCGTTCAGTTAGATCTCGACACGCTTGATCTTTCATTCTATGGTCTGAATGCCTTAAAAAAAGCCTTAAAAAGACCCCATGGCATTATTCTAATCACAGGACCAACCGGTAGTGGCAAGACAACAACGCTATATGCATCGCTAAATGCCATTCTGAATCCGGCACTCAAGATCGTCACTGTTGAGGATCCGATTGAATACGTGCTGGAGGGTGTTTCGCAACTCCAAATCAAACCGGAAATTGATTTAACTTACGCCGCAGCACTTCGCTCGATTCTGAGAAATGATCCTGACATTATCATGATTGGTGAAATTCGTGACCGCGAGACAGCCGATATTGCCATACGTGCCGCGTTAACAGGTCACTTGGTGTTATCGACCTTACATACCAATACGGCTGCCGGCGCAATCACTCGCTTACTTGATTTAGGTGTGGAAGCTTTTCTGCTGGCCTCGACGATAGAGCTAACCGCCGCACAGCGTTTAGTTAGAAAATTGTGTCCCTTCTGCAAAAGTCCAAGGGCCATTTCTGAGACTGAAGCTGAATTTATCACCGCCGCAGTCAATCGACTAGCTATCCCTGATACTGTTTATACCGCTACCGGCTGTTGTCATTGTAAAGGCCGTGGATATTCTGGTAGAACTTCTATTTTCGAAGCCATCGAAATAGACGAAATGGAACGTGACATTATTCGATCAAAACAAGACGAAAGCGCATTAATCAAAGCATCGCGTCAACGAGGCGGCACCAGTCTTTGGCAACATGGCATTGAAAAGGCTCTCGCCGGAGAAACCTCTCTTGAAGAAGTCCTAAGGGTTGTGGAATGGCGAAAAGTCTAAATAAATTTAGCGTCAAAGCTTTAACCCATGCTGGAGAAATGCGTGATTTGGAAATCACATCTATCTCAGAAGAAACAGTTGCACTTGAGCTTTTACGCGCCGGGTTAACCCCGTTATCGATTACGGCTAACACCAGCAATTGGCTAGACTTACTCAATCGTCCCATCAAGTTTGATGCCAAGCCCAATTTAGCAAACCTTGCCATGTTCACTGAACAATTGGCCGAAATGCTGAAGGCGGGACTTACCGTAGAACGCGCGCTGACTGTTTTAGCTAAACAGCATAATAGTAAAACCATGACCGAATTGGTCAATCGATTACTACGCCGTCTCTCCGAAGGAAGCACTTTATCGAATGCGATGGAGACCGAAGCGTACTTGCCTCGTTATTTAATCGGCATTGTCCGGGCCTCCGAGCAAGGTGGTCGTATGAGCGAGGGGCTAGCCGATGCCACGCGCTATTTGCAGCGACAAATGTTAACCAGAAGAGGGGTCATCAATGCATTAACCTATCCTGCAGTAGTTTTTGTGATGATCATGATTTCCTTGACGTTTGTTCTAGGATTCGTCATTCCTGAGTTTGAATCAATTTTTGCCGGCGAAGAACATAGACTTCCAAAAATAACGCGCCTGGTATTGACCCTATCCCATTTGGTCACTGAACAAGGTTTCCAACTTTTATTGACCCTGATTGGGGTACCTGTTTTGCTTTGGATTAGCATACAAAAAAACGCCAAACTTAAAGGATTCATTGCAAAAGCAGCGCTTCGCATATCATTTATCCGGCTGATAACTTATGTCGATATCGCAAACGTTTTGGGTGTCATGGGCGCTCTGATCGATAATGGCGTGGAAGTATCGGAATCTGTCCAGTTCGCGGCCCAAGCCGCATCCACACAACACATCCGGGAGCCGTTACAACATGCCTCAAGGGCACTTAGGGAGGGTGTTTCCGTATCGTTAGCACTAAGACGTACTAACCTTATTCCTGAAACAACGTTATCTATTATTGAAGTAGGTGAACACACCGGCTCGTTAGGGACTGCTACAATGCGAGCGGCTCAATTGCTCGAAACGGACTCGATGTACAAAATCGATCGATTGATTACATTACTCAACCCCATTGCCATTGCGTTGCTTGGCTTAATTGTTGGCGCTGTGATATCCGGCGTTATGCTAGGCATCATGAGTATTAATCAACTGGCGGTAAAATAACAAATAGACAGACGGGGCGATACACTTGTTGAAACAATATAGACACAAATTTGAAGCCTCCGTTTATTCTGGTTTCACACTCTTAGAACTACTCATTGTTCTCGTGACATTGACGATGCTATCGGCAGTAGTTGCGCCACAGGTCATGAATATGTTCTCAGGCGCAAAAACGGATACCGCAGCACTCCAGGTCGATACGATTTCAACCGCTTTACATTATTACCAAGTAGATGCGGGTGTTTACCCCACACAAGAACAAGGCCTTGAAGCCTTATGGAAACCGCCTTCTGACGTTGTGAAATGGCGTGGACCTTATATTCGCAAGCATGAGCATCTGTTGGACCCTTGGAAACATCCATTTCGCTATCGAGTTCCAGGCCAGAGAGCCCCCTTCGAGGTCTATTCATTCGGCGCCGACGATAAAGAAGGTGGTGAAGGCGAAAATGCAGATGTTGGCTTCGCAAAAGCACCATAATCACGGATTTACTTTACTTGAGCTGTTGATAGTAATCTCGTTGCTTAGCCTGTTGTCCGCAGTGGGTGCGCGAGCTTATCGAGCAAGAAACAGCACCCCTTATTTCGAAGCGATTATCAACACATTGGAACACGCTAAATTGCGGGCTATCAACGAAGGGCGCCGAATTGACCTAACTTGCAATGACATCGCATCCACCGCCCGAACCGGCTTATCGCACCAGTTTTATATGAGTTGCACGAGTACGCTCCCGTCGCCTCAAGAAAACACAACCGTCAGTTTTTTCCCCGATGGCTCATCATCAGGCGGTTTAATCACACTTAAAAATAGTGGGCAAAACAACACCATTAAAATTGACTGGCTCACAGGCAAGCTTGACCAAAGCTAAGGCCGGCTGGTTGCCTTGTCAGTCAGGGTTTGCTTTGCTAGAAGTCATTTTAACCTTTGCGCTATCAGTATTTGTGCTGGGTATTGCTCTTCCGGCAATATCACAAACTGTGGCCAAGCTTACGGAGCTTCGCCTGCATTCGACGGCGCTTTCTCTTGCGCATTCAAAACTCAAGGAATACGCATTTGATTGCGCAGAGTTACCCAGTGATTATCATGGTGTTGAGAACGGTTTTTTTTGGCAAGTGTCTGTAAAAAAAACGCTACCGAATGGCATTGATGGTCCATTGATGGATATTTATTTTGTACAAAACATCAATGTAAAGGTCGCTTCTAATGAACATGCCGAGCCATTGATTAGCCTATCTGCACATAGGCTGGGCGGATTAAATCCGTGAGATCTGTTTCAACCTTACCATGCCGGATGCATGGTTTTACGCTTTTGGAATTATTGATCGCCTTAGCGGCTGGAATTTTACTGATTGCCGCATTATCTGACATATTAATCTCGATCAAAGACGGCTGGAGCAGAGCCGTCCGTATTGAACAGCAATGGAGTGACGAAGCCTCTTCGCAGCAACTTATTTCTCGCGTTTTAGAAGCGGCCATTCCTCCGGAACATCCGAATATCCAAGGCGTTCATTTTAAAGGTATGGAAAACTCAATTGAATTTAGCACGGTACCCTCGCAATCTGCCTTTGCATCGGGACGCATGGATGGACGCCTTTTTTTGGCACCTCACTCGAATGGACTTTTTACGCTCGAATTACGTTTGGATGCACCGGTATTGTTCCAATCTGCGGAAAAACCAAGTAGTCAAAATTGGACGTTGCTCAAAGATATCGAGACAGTTGAATTTTTTTACTTTTCTAAAGGTTCACGCCAGGGTAGCAAACTTTGGGTAAATATGGACAAATTGCCGGAATTAATCAAGTTACATGTTGTTTTTGCTGACAAAACTAGACTTCCATTTTGGATAATTGCCCACCCCTATCAAACAATCAGTGGCAATTGTCTTTTAGACCAAACCAGTTTTATGTGTAGAGCATCCTGATGACTTTAGTATCTCAGCTGCGTTTTGCAGATTTTCAAGCTTTAGCCAAATCAGGATTCACTTGGTGGTGGCAAGGGCTATCAGACCTGATTCCAGAGCATAAGCGACTAACAACAAAAACCAAAAAGCCGTTATTTCTAATAGTTGAATATCGGCAAACCACACTAATTATGCCTGCCGATATAGCCGCAACCTCTACGGCATCCATGGATAAAATCCATTTACCCAGCTTATTCGACGAGACCTCCGAAGAGGCGTTGATTGCTTTAACAACCTTATGTAAGGGACATATTGTGGAGGTTTCATTAGATCCACAAGATATTTTACTGTTGGATATATCTCTGCCTAAAACAGCCCAACCCAAATTAAGAGATGCTGTATCGTTCAAGTTAATCACTGAATCGCCACTTGATAGAGACTCGCTTTATTTCGACATGCAAACGAAACGTCCCCCTACTACCGACGTGATCCATCTTGATGTTGCCCTTTGTATACGGGAAAAAGTAGATTATGTGTGTTCTACTCTTGAAAAAGCAGGTATCAACTCGGTAAGAATAGGTTTCTCAAAATCATCGGAAAATGCATTGGATTTCATTTTTTACGTATCCTCCGATATAGCATCCGCTCACTTACGTTTAAAGAAGCATCTTATTTTGTTCTCCAGTTTGATTCTGATAACAGCTGCTTTTTTACCTTTCACTTTTTTCGCAGCGTCCTGGATAGAACATGATATCCGCCAAGAAAACCAATCAATGCAGCAATCCTTAGATGCAAACTCACAATTACTTGCAAAACGGTCGCTGCTTGGGACAATAACAAGCGACTTAAATAAACAAATCCCGTCTCATCGCATGACAAACATATTGAATGACTTAGCAGCTGCTTTACCAAAAACATCATGGATTACATCAATCCAATACGACAAGGGCATCTTACAACTTACGGGGAACTCGCCTAATGTGGTAGAAATGATGAGAGAACTCAATAAGATATCAACACTGGATAACTTAAAACTGATTTCTGTCGCTAACTCGAACAGCCCTAATATCCCTTCGCAATTTGAGTTGTCCATTGATTTTCATAGGTGAATACCTTGAATATAGAACTTTCGCCTCAAATAAGAAAATGGGTGTCGCTAGGATTATTGTTGGTTGTTATCTTCTCTATCTGGGGACTTATTTTAAAGCCAATCGTCAACTTAACTTGGCAAGCAGTAGACCAACTTTATGACGCACGCTTTGAATTAACAAGAGCAAAAAAACTTTCTGAAGATATTATTAATATTCCTAAAGAAAGCATTGAAGCAGAAAGTTCTGCACTAAGAAAATTATTAATATGGACCGAAGCTAAATCTGACAAAGGGTCTACGATGCAAGAAATTGTCGACCAAGTAATTCACTCTGCCCATTTTAATCTCGAGTCTATGCGAATTTCTGAAACTCTTCAGCAAGGTAGTATTACTCGTGTATCTATTGAATTAAAAGGTGATGGTGAAGAATCTTCGATAATGGAGATGATTACCGAAATCGAGCGACATACCCCGCTGATTGTTATTGACCAATTAACGTTACGTACTTTAAATACTGAAACATCGGAGAGTCAAGGCACGATTGTTTCAAAACTTGCAGCTGAATTTCGTTTATCAGGATTTGGCAGCGATTTAGCCAGATTGGAATCCTCTACCCGATGACAAAAATTTCTAAAACGACTGCTTGGTTAGCTTGCGCGAATGGCATGGTCGTTATTATAGGTTTAGTGATAACCGAAAAATTACTTTTCGATCAGCCGCAAACTGATTTTTCGGAACCTAACAAGAGCAACCCAGAACTGCATGCTCAGACATCTATCGAAAACCATTCATTGTTAGAAATCCCCTTGTTTCAACCAGGTCGAAAACCCATCATTGTGGCCAGTGAGGTAATTGCGCCAGTTGAAATGCCTACCCCCTCCCCTCCCCCTACGCTCGTAGGTATTATTCAAACAGGAAAAGATCGAATGGTTCTGCTTGAAGATGGGGAAAAAAATGCCTCAGGATTAATTCATGAAGGAGAAAGCTTCGGTGATTGGAAAATCAAGATTATCGAAAAAAAATCCGCCACAATTGGTCTTACTGAAAATGAGCCGTTGTCAATTTCACTGCATCCAGAGGGTGTGGAACCAATTTCCACTCAAAAATTGGCCGAACCCCTTCACTAGAACACTTTTTGCACCGCCCACGCCCTAGCCTACTTCATCCGCTGCCTTTCGCTCTCGATACCCGCCGCTTTTGGCTATTTTATTGTTGAATCAAGCCTACATCTTCAGCACTAAACGCCGAGTCTAAAAGTTAACATATTCATAACTTATGCGGCATATAACACATTAATTTACATGAGTTTAGATTATTTTCACAAATCATGTGACCTAGCGTGCATTATAAGTTTATTTTGCACTGCGGTTTTAATCGATAGTTTATCTTTTGCGTTTGTGTCTTGGAGCGCACTTAGTGTGCGCTGGTCAATACACTTTCAATGGCATTCTCTCTGGCGGGTCATCATGGGTATTATTAAAAATTACGCAGTTTTGCTTTGTTTCACCTTGCTATGGGCGACTGCAATGCCCGTTAGTGCGATGTCGATCAATTTTGACGATTTGGATACGTCCGGAGGACTTACTGTTGACCTTACTGGTACGGTATACCAAGGATACGAGTGGTCTAATTTCTCCGCCTATACCGCACTAGATGGGCTGGATGGCTTTAATAACGGCATTGTATCGCCTAACAACGCGATCTATAGTGGTGGCGACCTCATTAGTACTATCAGTTCGGCTAGATTGTTCGATTTTTCTAGCTCTTATTTAAACGCCGCCTACTACGACAATCTGGCAGTGACCGTCGAGGGGCTACTAAATGGCAGTGTACTATTTAGCCGCACCATTACAGTCTCTACCGCTTCGGCTTTACTGATTAATTTCGGGTTTACCGGCATTAACGAACTGGTATTTTCGGCCAGCCCGACGGCCAATTTTAGCGATCCATTCCTCTGTGGCGCCAACAACTGTACCCAATTCACGCTCGACAATCTGGAGATGGGCGCAGCCGCTGTCCCCGAGCCCTCGTCCTTATTCTTGATCCTGGTAGGTTTTATGGCACTGTGGATGACCCGCCGCTCGATTCGCGCGCTCCCATTATTTTGGCGCTGGCCGTTGCTGCTGATATTTCTGTGCGGAAGGCTGGTAGGGACTGCCCAGGCCAGCGAAAGTCAACCGGCTTCGGCTTTGTCGTCAGCCACGCCCATTTCTACAGTCGCGACAGCCCCCGGCGCATCGACAGTTTCCGCCGAGCTTGTCCAACTCGGCGCCACGCAATTCGAAGAGCCACTGATCGCCACGACCCCCACCGGCGCCGATGAAGATGCCGCCCTGCTAACCGCCATCGAGCACTATCGGCACCGTACCAGCGACGACGACTATCAGGCGCTGACCGATTTCCTGAGCAGCCATCCGGCCTCCGGCTGGCAAATGTCGCTGTGGACCAATCTTGGTCTGTCCTATTACCAAGCCGGCCGTTTCTCGCTGGCGATAGAAGCCTGGGAAAACGCTTGGCGTTTAGGCAAAGACTTCACCGAGCCACATGCTAAAGCGCTGGTGGATCGTGCACTGGGCGAATTGATGCGCATGCACGCTCGTATCGGCCATGCTGATCGCTTGCGCGCTTTGTTTATCGAAATGGGCGACAGAGCCGTGACCGGTTCCGCCACCGAAGCCGTGGCCGGCGCTCGCGATGGCTTGTGGATGATGGAGCACGAACCGGGTATTTCCTTTCTGTGCGGTCCAGTTGCGTTGCGGAATTTGCTATTGTCGCAAGGTGCCACGCCCGCCCAGGTCAAGTTTTTGGGCGATTATCGGTCCGGCGCTCACGGCGTCAGTTTGAGCGAAGTCGGCCGACTGGCCACTCAAGCGCACTTGCCGCACAGTTTGATCCGCCGCACACCCGGCGAAGCCATCCCGGTGCCATCGGTAGTGCATTGGAAAGTCAGTCACTATGCCGCCATCATTGGCGAGCGCGATGGGCGCTATCACATCCAGGACCCGATCTTCGGTGACGATTTGTGGGTGACTCGCGACGCCATCGACAGCGAAGCCAGCGGTTTTTACTTGGTACCGACTAAAGCCTTAAAACCCGGCTGGCAAAAAATCCAGTTGGCCGAAGCCGACGGTCTGCACGGTATGGGCTATACCGGTAGCGTCATGACCTCGGCCACCACGCCGCAGGATCCCAAAATCAAACCCGACTGCGGCAGTCACGGCATGTGCGAAGCCAATGCCAGCGAAATGACCGTCAGTCTCAACCTCAACGACACGCCGGTCGGCTACGCGCCGCCCAAAGGCCCGGCGGTGTTTGCCAAGCTCAGCTATAACCAGCGTGAAGCAGGACAACCCGCCAACTTCGGCTACTTCAACGTCGGCAGCAAATGGACCTTGAACTGGTTGAGCTACATCCAGGATTCGCCTAGTACCGCCGGTGCCGGCGTCACCCGCTATGTGGCCGGCGGCGGTTACGTGAGTTACAGCGGCTACAACAACGGCCAATTCACGCCGGAAACCTACGACAACTCGGTACTCGTGTTAACCTCGGCCAACCCTATTCGCTATGAACGCCGTTTGCCGGACGGTAGCGTCGAAGTCTACGCCCAGTCCAACGGCGCCACGGTGGCGCCGCGCCGCGTCTTCCTGACGCAGCTAATCGATGCCGCCGGCAACGCCGCCACCCTCCATTACGACAGCCAACTACGTCTGACCTCTATCACCGACGCCACCGGCCGCGATACGGTGTTTAGCTACGAATTGCCAGCGCAGCCGCTGCTAGTCACCAAAATCAGCGATCCATTCGGCCGCAGTGCACTATTAAATTATGACAATGCCGGCCGCTTAAGCAGCATCACCGACGTGATCGGCTTGACATCTTCCTTCCATTACAATGCCTCGTCGCTAATCGACAGCATGACCACGCCCTACGGCACCACTGGCTTTGCCTTCGGCGAATCCGGCGATTACCGTTGGCTGGAAATTACCGACCCCAAAGGTGCCAAGGAGCGCGTCGAATATCGCCAACAAGCCCCCGGCATTCCTTATTCGGAATCCGGTTCGGCGGTGCCGCAAGGTATCATCGCCCCCTTCAATGCCTACATTAATGGCCGCAACACCTTCTATTGGGATAAACAGGCTTACGCGCTAGGCGCCGGCGATTACACCAAGGCCCGCATCAAACACTGGGAACACTGGGCGCCGAATGGCAACATCACCTCCGCCCCGGTGGAAAGCATCAAATACCCGTTGGAAAACCGTATCTGGTTCAGCTACCTGGGCCAAACCACCTGGGGTGCGGTATCCGGCACCCTGGATAAGCCAATCCGAATCGGCCGGGTACTGGATGACGGCAGCACCCAATTGACTCAGCTCAGTTATAACAGCCTGGGTAACCCGACCCATATCATCGATCCACAGGGCCGCGACACGCAGATCGACTACTCCGCCAACCAGATCGACGCCACCCGCATCACGCAAAAAACCGCGGCGAATAGCTATACCACGATAGCCGCCTTCACCTACAACAGCCAACACTTGCCACTGACCTACACCGATGCCGCCGGCCAAACCACAAGCTATAGCTACAACAATGCCGGCCAGTTGACTCAAGTCAAGGATGCCCTCAACCAAACCACCGACTACAGTTACAACAGCCTCGGTTACTTGACCGGCATCACCAACGCCAACGGCCAACCCCAGCTCAGCCTAAGCTATGACAGCCAAGGCCGCATCGCCAGCCGCACCGATGCCGAAGGCCATGTGCTCGCTTACCAATACGACGACTTCGACCGCCTCGTCCAGGTGACCTACCCGGACGGCACTACGGAAGCCACGACCTGGGACAAACTGGACCTAGCAAGCCAAACCGACCGCGAAGGCCGCACTACCCAGTACACACACGATGCCGTGCGTAACTTGACTGCTGTCACCGATCCCTTAAACCGTACCCTTCAATACGGCTACTACCCCAATCAAACCCTGAAAAGCTTGACCGACGCCAACGGCCAAACCACCACCTGGACACGCGACCTGCAAAGCCGGGTCACCGCCAAAATCTACGCCGACGGCCGTCAAGACACTTTGGCCTATGAAGCCACCACCAGCCGCTTGAAAACCGTCACCGACGCCCTGAGCCAAAGCCAACGCTACAGCTATACCCAGGACAACCGGCCCAGCAGACGGGAATACTTGAACACCGTCAACGCCACGCCGAGCGTCACCTGGCGTTACGACACCTGGTTCCCGCGCCTCACCGGCATGACCGACGGCAACGGCACCACTACCTACCAATACCAGGCTATCGGCCAGCCCGGTGCGCTGAAACTCAGCCAGGAAGACGGCCCGTATACCAACGACGGCATCGCCTACCAATACGACGAACTGGGTAGGCTCACCCAGCGTACCGTCGACACCGCCAGCGAAACCTTTGCCTACGACGCCCTGGGACGAATCACCCATCACACCAGTCCGCTGGGCAGTTTCGAGCAAAGCTATTTAGGCGAAACCGGTCAACTGACCGCGCAGACCTTGAGCGGCGCCGGCATCGGCAGCCAATGGCAGTACGACAGCAATCAAAACGACCGGCGCCTGACCGGCATCGTCAACAGCGGTGCCTCGCGGCGTTACGACTACGTCACCACCGCCAACCACATCATCAGCCAAATCCAGGAAACCGGCCCGGCGGCCGTGCCGAAACAGACCAAAAGCTGGACTTACGCTTACGATGCCGCCGACCGCCTGCTGCAAGCCGATGCCAGCGACGGCGCTCAATACCGCTACGACTACGACCCCGGCGACAACCTGAACCATCTCACCACGCCGACCGCCAGCACCAACCTGACCGTCAACAGCGTCAACCAGGTCAGCAGCGCCAACGGCGTGGCCTATAGCTACGACGCCAACGGCAACCTCACCGACGACGGCATCCGCACCTACCAATGGGACGCCGACAACCGGCTGCTGAAAATCGGCTACAAAGCCCAACCGACCCGCAGCACCCAGTTCCGTTACGACGGCCTGGGACGAAGAGTGGCCATCATCTCCAACAACGGCACCGCCTCGACCGAGTTCCGCTACCTGTGGTGCGGCGACAGCTTGTGTCAAGCCCGTAGCGCTAGCGACGTGGTGGCCCGCCGCTACTACCCGGAAGGTGAAGTCAGGCCGCAAGGCAATACCAAACTGTACTACAGCAGAGACCATCTGGGCTCGGTGCGCGACGTCCTGGCACTGCCGAGTGGCAGCCGAGTATCCACCTACGACTACGATGCTTACGGCAAACCAACGCAACAGTCGGGGATGATCAACCCCGACTTCCGCTATGCCGGCATGTTCTACCTACAAGAGGCCGGAGTGTATTTAACCCAATACCGGGTCTACGACCCCGGCACCGGACGATGGCTGTCCAGGGATCCGATTGGGGAAACGGGGGGCATTAATACTTATACCTATGTTGAGAATAACCCCGTTAATCTAGTGGACCCGACAGGGTTATGGGCAAATGTTGCCATAAGATTAGGATTACAAGGTGCTGCAAGAGTTGGATTTCCTAATGCCGCCCGAGCAGTAGCTGAAGCGGTCGGAGGTGGTGTAATTGGCTGCATTTTAACGGGATACTGTTCTACAGCAGATGACGTTACATCTAGTGAAAGTTCCAGTAATGGTGGTGGTTCGTGCCCTATTCCAGACACGACCCGAGATCGAATAACTAAGGGGAACACTGATATCAGAACTAAACCTGGAGATGAAAATACTGCCGATGGTGATTTTGATGCTCTTAATCCGAGTGACGTTGCTTCTAAGGGAAATGGGGTTCGTGTTGGGACGCTTGATGATGGAAGTACGGTGATTGTTAGGCCATCTAGTGATGGTAGACCAACTATCGAAATTCAATCTGGGGGAAGAACAAGAATTAAGGTTCGCTATGGGCAATAGATATAAACAACTATATGAATGCGATGATTCGATTGCCGTTTCGAAGCTGATTTACGATGACGGAGAATTGCTAATACAAGGATTTGATCGCCATAACTCCCTTGTTGTAGAGCTTTGTTTTTTGGATATTTTGATTGTGCGGATATCAGACGAAGGTGTCCGCTTGCGATTACTTGAAGAATTAGGTGCCCTCAAATCTTTTGTTTTAGTGGATGAAAATAGTCAGCTACTCACTTGGACTCTTGAAGAAAGTTTGCATACTCGGGATACGAGGCTTGCCAAGCATTTTATCGTGCTCGTTGGGGAAGAAATTTACGACGTAGTTTCGTTTACAGAACCTCGGATATCAAGGCGTAATAACTGAAAGGCATTGCGCCGAACATTCACTTTCCATGCGGCGGAATACGCTGAGCTATTCCGCCCTACGGCTCTTGGTAAAGTCAGTACCGCATTTGGAGGTACTAACAGACCAACGTATCATTGCTTTCAAAGCAAAGGAAATCTTCGAGTTGAGTCTCATCCAATTTCAAAGAATGCCCCTGACTGGTACAGCTATTCACACTAGCTTCCTGATTTCGCTGGCAAGCCATGGAGCAAAATGCATTGGCCCTTAGTAGAGCCTGCGGTCTATAACACTAACAACGATGACTGCGAGTGCCAAAAATGAAAGGCTTTGAGAAAAGAGGTTCAATGCCTTTGTTTTAGAGGTTCATCGAGTACCCCATACGCGCGTCCGCCGGATAATTTACCGTCCCCGGCCGAACTCATGCACCGGTTGCGTTACGGTTTCTTTCTGCACTGCTTGCGCCCTGGCCTGCTGTATCCGCTGCCGTTCGCTCTCGATACCCGCTTGTAGCTCTGGATTGCTGATTCTGAAGTTGTGTTCCGCCGCTAGCTTGACGCACAGGGCTTTGTATTCCGGATTACCGTTAATCCGGAAGCCACCCCATTTCTGCGCGGACAGCTGCAAAGCCGCCAATACACAGTCCCGGTTCCGCCAGTCGTGAATGTCGATCTCCCGGCCTTTGTCGACAAAAGACGCAGCGCCGCCTTGCCCTGCTATCTGGCCAGCATCTTCTTTCCGAAAATAGTGCACCTGCCGGCCCTGAATTCTCGCCGTATAAGCGCGGATGTCGCGCGGCGTCGGCGGTTCGGTACTATCCCCTTGGATGCGCTGCGGCTCGGTATGGCGATGCCGCCAGTGATCGGCCAGTTCCGGCTGTTGCTGTTGCCGTAGCCATTGCTCGTAATCCGGAAAGGGCCGGTATTGTTGGCGTAACGATTTCCAGGCCTGTTGATGGCCTTCCTTGAGCCCGACTTTTTCGGCGGCCTGTTCGGCGGCGAGGACGCTGCGCATGGCATTCAGCAAATCACCCTTGCCTTTCCAGCTGCCTTTTAAAATCGTTTCGCGTTTGGCTTTCTGTTGCGTCGCCAGTTGTTTGCGTTCTGCGTCCTGGCGTTTGCGCAATGCCAACGTCGCGGCGTTCCGGGCGGCATAGTGGGCTTTCCGGTCTGTGATGAAAGTTTCCCAGCCCGGTTGCGCCGCCTGAATCGGTTCCGGCCCGCGCTCAACAATGTTTAACCGGTCAATCGGCGGTTGGTAAGGCCCCAGGCGTTTTTGTAAATGCGGCAAACTGGCTGCTCGATCCACGCTACTGGGTTTGATGGCCACCTCGCCGACAAACAGCATGGCCCCACTGCCCTTCTTTTCGTAGCGCATGCCTTTTTCGGCCAATTGCCGGTGTAAGGTTTGCCAATCGGTTGCCAATTGGATGATGGCGGCGCCGTCTTCAATCGCCAACCGTTGCGCCGATTTCTCGCCAGTACGTTGCTCACGGTCTCGCGTGACCTGATCGGGTTGCCGCGGCTTTCGCGCCGCATCCAATGCCGTGTCGATGTGCTCCCGGCCCAGCTCGCCGTTTTCCAATACTTGATAGCGTCCGTGTGGTTCACGATGCCAGCCTTGGCCGTGTTCGATTCGAGCAATGGCTTTGTGGGCTGCTTCAATATCAAAGCCTTTATTCGGCTTGACGACTTTCAGCGTCTCCGGATGCACCCGGTTGATGACCAGGTGCAGATGTAGATTATCGGTGTCGGCGTGAAGGCCGTAGACGGTCTGGTGGTCGTTCAGTCCCAATTCATCCAGGAAAAGGTTCACCGCTTCGTCTATCTGTTGATGACTGGGTTGTTCGCCTGCTTGCCAGCTGATGACGTAGTGATTGACGGTGTCTTTGCTTCTGACCGCCTCCTGCGACAAGGCCAGCATTTCCGCTTTCTGGCTTTGGGGGCTGTCCGTCAAAAAACCTCGCGAACCGGCATAGACGCATTTCTCGTTTTCATTTTTGCTTTCGGGGTTGAGAATGTAATCCAATAGTCCGCCGATACGGCCGGCTTTGCTGGCTGACTTTTTCGGGTTCTTAATTTTTTTGACGACCACAGCTTAAACTCTCGATATAGGCTTTCAGCGCCACCAGCACCTCGGCGGTTTCCTTGCTGTTGACGCCGTTGCTTTCGTTATGGATATGTTTGACTAAGCCGCCCAGGCGGCGCAGTTCTTTAATCATGATCGCATCCGCATTGGCGATAATCGGCCTGCCGAAGTAGCGGCGGCGCACCAGTTCCGACATGCTCAAGGCCGCTAGGTCTGCGTCTTCGCGTAGGCGTTGTTTTTCGCTGGCCGTGAGGCGCAGCCTTAACATGGCGTCCAGCGGTTCAACGCCGAGTGTTTCAAATACCATGGGGCTATCTCCTTTTAAATTCCATGAGGCTGGTTAAGGGGTATCGGTGTCATAGCATCCTCGCCGCTGACTCGTTAAGGCCATGATCCGGCGTGGTTTTCGGCCACATTGGTGCGGCGTTGACAGATAATGGCCGTTACACCATGCCGTGCCGTATTGAGCTATGTGTGTCTTAAATGCAAGCAGCGATAGCGCCGCGCACGGGGTCCAGGGTTATCCCCTGGCAGGATTGAGCCGGACTGTGAGAAGCGTAGCGCCGAATGGTCTGGCGTCCCTTGGCATCGCATACGCTAGTATGTGTATTCCAAGGACCATCCTGTATCAATGGTTAGGCTTACTTAAAGCGTAATATTTTAGGCAGTTTAAAACCACTTTCCAATTACGACAATTCGTTTTATGCTTATCTTACGATAAATAGTATTGAAGACAGTAAGCAACGGAGTGATTCTATGGGATACACCAATGAAAAATTAGAGGCGATTGCGGCTAAGTTGAAAAATATGCCTGTCATTGAGAAAAAGAAACAGGAACACAGTAAACAGGATGCAGTAAAGTTGCTGTCAAAAGAGATCGCACTCTTACAAAAACGCGGTTATACCCTGGATCAAATCGCGGAAACGTTACGCGGCGAAGGTTTGGACATTACAACGCCTACTCTGAAGAGCTATTTACAGCGGATTAAAGCCGGGAAAAATAAAGAACAAAAAGAACCTAAAAGTGAACTTAAAAAAGACACTAAAAAAGAGCAAAAAAACAGGATAACGCCAGAAGATAAAAAACAAGATGATACCCATCAATTGGATACATCAGATCAATCGTCCAAGGCATCATTTACGCCAAAACCGGATAGTGACGATATTTAAAAATGGGTTAATCAGTCTCATTGAATCAGCAGCTTAATTTAAGGAAAAATCATTCATGGCTAAAAGAATATTTTTGATCGGTGGTAGCAAAGGCGGTGTCGGTAAAAGCATGGTGTCGATGGCCATCATCGATTATTTGCAAGAACAAGGCGAAAGCGTGTTGTTGATTGAGTCGGATACCAGTAACCCGGATGTCTGGAAAGGTTATGGCGAGTGCATGGAAACCCAATTGCTCAATCTGGATGAGGCGGATGGCTGGATACAATTGGTAAATTTGTGTGATAGCAAACCCGATAGCGTGGTGGTGATCAATACCGCCGCTCGGAATAACCAGGGCGTTAGTGCCTATGGCGCTACCTTGAATAGCACACTGGCGGAGCTGAAACGTGATCTGGTGACGCTGTGGGTGATTAATCGGCAGCGGGATAGTCTGGAACTACTCAAGGAATATATGGACGCGATTCCGGACAGTAAGGTGCATGTGGTCAGAAACGGTTATTTCGGTGAAGAAAAGAAGTTTGAGCTTTATAACGGTTCTAAAATTCGTACCGCCGTCGAATCGCGCGGTGGGCTATCGTTAAATTTTCCGGACTTGGCGGATCGGGTGAGCGACGATATTTACAGTAAACGGCTGAGTATCGCCAAAGCATTAAAAGAACTGCCGATAGGCAACCGGGCGGAACTGTCCCGATGGAAAACCGAAGTGAAGAAAACCCTTGAGGCTGTGATTCATGAGTGAGGGGGGCAACAGCCTGGATGAGAGCTTTGCCAAGCTGCTGGGACGACAACCCAGTGATACCGAACGACAACAGCTCTACCGGGTCAGGGATGCGCTTGAGCTAAAAAACAATGACGCCCTGTGGTTAGTATTGATGGCCTTACAGTACTACCAAGACCAGTACGAACGGTTTCCCAAAGCAATAGCGCTAGCCGCGAGTGAAACCCTGGTCGGTTTCAAGAAAACGGCAGATAGCATGATGCTGGCTTCGGCGGAAGCGACCAAAGCGGATTTGGCCAAAGCCATCGCCAGAACCGCTCAGGAGGTAGCGAATCACACCGCCAGCAAACAGATGTGGCAGTGGGCAGCAGGTTGCCTGGCGCTGGCTTTCTTGGCGTTTGGGGGATTCGGCTGGTATTTACACAGCACGGCTTACGATGCGGGCTATAGCTTAGGCTATGGCGCTGGATATGCTGAGGCTAAGGACGAAAAAGCCGCAGCCGCCTGGGCCAATACCCCGGAAGGTAAAACCGCTTATCGATTGGCGCAAGCCGGCAGCCTCGGCGCCTTGATCCATTGCAATCAACCGGGCTGGAAGATCGAAAAGGGCCTGTGCTATCCACATCCGGTACCCAACGGTGACGGCTCATCCAGTAGCTATGGTTGGCGATTACCTTAAAAAATCGGAAAGCGGGGCCCAAACGCCATGACGACGCTAAAATCCCGTCAAGCATAACGGGTGAATTTAATAACGGATACTGCCCATGATGAAAACCCTCACGTTCATTCGTCACGGCGAAAGCGTTGCCAATGCCGGAGGTGTCACCATGGCCCACGATGCCATCCCTTTGTCCGAGTTGGGCAAAGTCCAGGCGCAGGCACTGGCCGCTGTTCTCGATTTGCAACCCAGCAGGATTGTGGTTTCTGAATTCCTGAGAACCCATCAAACCGCGCTACCCTTTTGTAACAAGGTATCGATGCAGCCGGTGATCCATTCGGCACTGAACGAGTTTTCATGCCTTGATCCGGCCTTGATTCAAGGCATGGTCGGCGCACAGCGCCGCCCGATTGCCGAAGCCTATTGGCAAGCCGCCGATCCGGAACAGCGCATGGGTCAACAGGCCGACACCTTCCATGAATTTGAACAGCGGGTGACGGCATTTATGTCAGAGTTGGATAACCTCCCGGATAACACCGTGCTGTTCGGGCATGGCATTTGGTTCGCCTTGCTAACTTGGAAGCTATTGGGTTTTAACGCTAGACATCATCAAGGCATGAAAGCCTTTCGCCGCTTCCGGTCGGGTTTCCCTATGCCCAATACAGCGGTTTACCGTCTGGAGGCCTTTGCGCCTGGTCGGTGGCGAGTGCAAGCCGATGAAGCCACGATGAACAAGATTTTGGCGGCAATGCCGGCAACACTTTTTTAGCCCATCCCCCACCCCACTTTAAGCAGTCCATTGCTTTTGCCTTTCCGGCTCAAAAAACGCCGATTCAAGCCCGTTGCGGCGATTTATCCAGTCTAGCTATACAAATCCCTATCTCAAGCAATAAAAACGCAAAGCCCGCCATTTTTGTGAGCTTTACAAATAAAGGTCATTTGGCATGACGATGAAGCGATAAAAATAAGAAATTAGTTTGTTTATTACTTTGTTCGTTTATTTGTTTATTATTTTAGTTGTTCTATACTGAACCCATCACATCAAAGGAGAAATCCTCATGCAAACCACCACGATACAAACAGGCCGCCCTGCCGAATTTGCGCCGGAAGCCATCATCCAGGCCGGTCAAGAGCTGCGAGACGCTGGCCGCAATATCACCGGCTTTGCTTTACGCCAGAAAGTCGGCGGCGGCAATCCCAGCCGACTTAAACAAGTCTGGGATGAGTACTTATCCAGCCAGTCTGTGACCCGAGCGGAACCGGTGGCGGAACTGCCTATCGAGGTGGCCGAGGAAGTGGCTATGGTCACTAAAACACTCACAGATCGCCTTTCCATGCTGGCCGTTGAGTTAAACGACAAGGCGGTCAAAGCGGCAGAGCGCCGGGTTGCGGAAGTGGTCAGAGCCGCCGGCGATCAGCGGGAACAGGCCGAACGTGAATTAGCAGATGCCTCCAGCACGGTCGATGATTTGGAAGCTAAACTGAATGAAGCCAGAGCCGAATCGGAGGAATTTGAAAAACGCCTGGCCGAAACTCAGACCATTAGTCAAAAACAAGCCGTAGAACTGGCGCAATTGCGGGAACGTCTGGCTTTAACCGAACAGACCGTCAAGACCGCTAGTGAACAATACACCGTTGAACTGGAAAGAATCCGGACGGAACTGTCTGAGCAGAAAAAAGCGGTCCAATCCTTGACCGCTGAACGCGACCAGGGTCGCGCAGAACTGGCGACCGTAAAAGCCCAAGCCGCTGCCACCGAAGAGACCCATCAAGAACAGCGCAAGCGCACCGCTGAAGAAACCCACCGCGTTGCCGAACGCTTAACGAAGATCGAGGCCGATAGAGACAACGCACACAAACAAGCGGCCATAGCCCGCGAGGAAGCCGCTCAATTACGCGGACAACTGGAGGCCACGAAAGCCCAAGCCGCCGAACTCATACAGGCCCTTAGCAGCCATCAGCCGGCAAAAACCACTGGCGCAAAGAAAACGACACCTAACTAAAAATCTCTTAGTCTTTAAAACCCGTTGTTTATTGGCCCATTCGGTGGGGTTCGATACCCGACGGCTACGCACTACTAATTGAGCAAGGACTTCAGCGAAACCGCCCTGCCCTATTCCCTCCTGGCGTAAAACAAAAAGCCTTGTTGAACGGCGTGGCCTTGCCGGTGCTGTTGTGTGATCAAGGGGGCCTCAGTTTGAATTGCACCCTATTGTCAAAGAATATGGCAGTGGATAAAAATGGTACCGTTTTAGCTCCTTTTTGGCGCTAAAATGGCTTATTATTTCCTGTTATTCCAAGTATTAGCCTCCCCCAAGCCACCTTTTCAACCACGCTAGCCACGATTTTCGAATATCAGGCCGATCTTGGGGGATTGGTGATGGTGTTTTCGTTCATGCTTGACAAAACCTCCGCGCTTCAACGATAGGTCGGAGCTAGCTTCACCGTTGTATTTCATCTTTCCTCTGTGCTTTTGGGCACAGATTGCTGTTCATGAGCAAGGCGCTAAAATGAGTTTATCCCCAAAACCTGAAGATAAGCTTGTGACCATTTCATGACAAACTGCCTTAACTTGTCGACAGACAACAAGGACGTTTAAATTCACTAAAAATTGGCCAGCGCTGAAGCTTCAATTTTCTTAACCGCCCATATCTAACCGCGTGACGTGTAACCTACCCATTCCGAAAATCTAAAAGGTCTTGTGTGGCATCTGGCACGAGTTTTTTAGCTCCGCCACCCCACCATTATTGCCTGCGTTTGTTGGTCGAACTCGTGGCATCGCAATAAATTAAATTAATGCCATTTACATGCCGAATTGATGTTGTTAAAGTATATTTTTTATACTAATTAAGCTCAAAATTAACACTATTAAAGAACTCATGAAACGCGAAGTCTATCAGGCCGTCGAACACGCCGGCGGGAAAATCATCGAGATCTTCTTTGACATATTGCGTTGAGTAATCGAGGAACAAAACCGGCACACTTGTTTATGGACCTGTGCTTAGATGTGATTTGTGTGTTTGAAAAAATTTTCGGCCCCACCCCTGCCGTTGTAAAAGAATAAGGTTATAAACTAGCTGGAAAAACAGGCGATATTGCTGAATATCGGATTGAATCATCGCGCGATTATGGACAAAAGATTTGGAGCTGCAGGACTACTTCATCAACTGTTCCCGGAAATATCTGCCCCGGTTCGAATTGACTGAACGCATAAATCTGGTGATAAACGAATTCGCCTCCGAGCTTCCCGTTCAGGGCGCAGGCTATTGAAATCATCCGAACAGTGATCTTCGTGGTGGTCTAGCTGTTTTGAAACTTGTACAACCATGCCGCCAACATATGATAAGGAGCGGGGTAGGGCAGTAACAAAACGACATTAACCGTACACTAAAAAGGAGTCGCTTTAACTCTTTTTTTATACTAAAAAGGTATCATGATTATACTAATTGGAAGTCAAAAGGGCGGTTGCGGAAAATCCACCACCGCCGTCAATATCTGCGCGGTTCTGGCCGGAAGAGGGCACGACCTTGTGCTAGTCGACGCCGACCGTCAATGCACCGCAGCGAATTGGGCGATGGATAGGGATGAAAACCCGACATTGAAGAAAGTCCATTGCGTGCAGAAATACGAGAACATCCGCGAGACCTTGCTCGACCTCGACAAGCGCTATGAGTACGTCATCGTCGATGCGGCCGGGCGTGACAGCAGGGAACTGAGAACAGGAATGACCTCGGCTCATACTCTGATCGTGCCATTTAGACCATCTCAACCGGACCTGGATACCTTGCCTAACATGCGTGAAATCATTGGCCAAGCAAAAGACCTGAACCCCAAATTGAAGGTTTACGGGCTTTTGACAATGACGCCAACAAACCCTGCTATTCAAGAAGAAGCACAAGCGCGAGAATTTTTGGTCGACTACCCAGAGATCAAGCTGCTCGGCGTCATGATTCGGGATAGGAAGGTTTACCGCGATTGCATGTCTGAAGGTAAGGGTGTCATCGAAATGTCCAACGACAAGGCGCGGGAAGAAATTGCCGGTTTGGTCGAGGAGGTGCTGTGATGGCTATTAAAAAACGCGAACAACCTGGTAAGCAGGTTGTTTCCGATCAAGAGCTCTCGACGAAGATAGAGCAATTTGCGGCCGGCGCCGACGGCGGCGCCCCGATTGAGCACGCTAAGGCACTTGAATTGGATCAGAACGCCAACCGGGATTACAAGGCCATGCGAGTGCCGTTCAACCAGTACGAGCACGAACAGCTCGAACTCGGCGCCAAGCTATCGGGGCGGACTAAGCTAAATTTCATGCGTTATGCAATGCTAAAATTGTCAAAAGAGTTGCAGGAAGAGTAGGGCTAAATCGGCTCATTTTTAGTATTAATTTAATGCTGTTTATATATCTTATTGACTCATTTTTTTCGCCGTTTTTAAATATTTAACTAGTGCACACCGATTCTGTGGAAAACATGTCATTTGGGGTAAAAACGTATGTTAGCCGGTAGAGCAGTACAAAAGATTGACGGTGCGATTCTTTTTGCCTACTCGACCACATAATGATGACCACGTTACTGAATAAATTTTGATCTATCTTTGTTTTACTGATTGTGTGGAGCTAGGTTTATATTGATGAACATAGAAATCGTACAGTTCGGTACCATCAAAAATTAGTCATTAAACGGCTGAAAACTCTTCTTGATATGACTACAAATTGATCGTTCACCTTTTCTTTTTAATTTTTTCTTTTTTTATATTTTTTAACCGCCTTGGAGGGCTTACACAGCAAGGGCCACAGGGTTTTTATGACTACAGATTGATCGTGATATAGCTACAGATTGATTGCTTTGCCGCTACGGATTGATCTTTATAGGTAGACAGATTGATCGTTTATGACTACAGATTGATCGTTAATAACTACATTGATATTTTTTGTAGTTGTTTTTGTAAGGTAATGGGAATATAGTGATACATCGTCATCAGGATGTAGTCATTTTAGCGTGGATCAGCCTACTTATTTAACCGTTGTAAAATCCAACAAAGTGGTTGAGGCTAGTTACATGCTAACCTTGGCGGAACAACGGGTTCTATTGGCTTGCATTGCGCAAATTGATTCTAAAGCGGAACTGACCGAGAATTACCGATTTGAAATTACGGCTTCTGGCGTGGCTGATTTGGCGGGATTGGAAAATCTCTCCAATGCTTATAGGGATCTCAAGAAAGCGGCTGAAAAGCTCTACGAACGAAGCGTCATCATCGACGACCCAGACCCAGATAATCCCCAGATTGCTACACGTAAAACCCGCTGGATAAGCACCATCGACTATGTGCCTGGCGAGGGCAAACTGGTCTTGAGTTTTTCTACAGGCATTATTCCGTACCTTTCACAACTATCTCGAGAATTTACCAAGTACAAGCTTATGCACGTTGCGCGTTTCGAAAGCGTGTATTCTATCCGCCTATACGAATTGTTAGTGCAATGGAGCTCGGCCGGTGAGCGGGAAATCGAAGTCGAGTGGCTGAAAAAACAGTTTCAGGTCGAAGATAAATACGATAGGCTTGGAAATCTGAAAAAAAGAGTGATTGATCCGGCTGTGGCGGAGATCAATGAGCATTCAAATATTTGGGTGCGATACGGGCAGCGTAAATCAGGCAGGGTCGTAACACATTTTCAGTTTCAATTCGGCTTGAAGGACAAGCCTGCTGCTCTGGAGAGAAAGCGGATCACCGAAGAGGACATTAAACGGCAAGCGAGGCCAGGGGAGACTAGGGCGGCGGTGATTGCCAGACTGGCAGGAACATCGTTATCGGAGATAGCAAAGCCAGGGGAGTCGTTTGATCAGGCCTTGGAGAGGAAAAAAGCTTTGGCGGAAGCTAAGAAGAAATTACGGTAGCAGGGTTTCGTACGTTATTTTGAGCCAGAAATTGCGTTAAACGCGAGCCGTTTTACAAGTAGGCCCATTGGGGTGGCGTCTACTTAGAATGGGTTTTATTGTATTGGCAATTACAACTCCACCAACTTCGCGATTGCTTGCATTGGCAGTATCAGTCGAAGAGAGTTAGGTAAGCGAACGAAGCCATTAGCCTCGTAGAAGGTAGCCGCCTGCTCGCTGATGGCGTCTACGATGAGCATTGAAGAGCCAATAGAACTTGCGCTTGCATAAGCTCGCTTCACTGCATCCGCGAGCAATAGGGCGCCCAACCCTTGTCTTTGTTGATGACCTACGACGGCTAGACGCCCCACGAGGGTTGCGCTGACCAACGGATAGCGAGGGACATGCTTGCGGGCAGCCACAGGAACGTCCCCTTGCGCAAGCGCTGTCGCACACAAGGTGTAGTAGCCAAGTACTTCAGCCGGTTCGCGCGGATCGACGAGAACGAATACGCCGTTAATTTTGCGCTTCACATCCTGATTGGCTTGCGTTTTGAAATAGCGGTCCAGGCTTTCGACGCCGCAGGCAAAGTCAGCGCGATTATGATGGGAGCCAAATGGCTCGATTTTTAAGTTTGGCGATAGCGCCTCAGTCATTTATGAAATGATCCGCCGTTTGTGCTCGGCCAGTGCACGAACAAGTCGTTCATTGGCTTGCGGTGGGCTCATGAGCGTATCGAAAAATACCTTTCGATCAAGATCGGAAAGCATAAATGTTTCATGCTCGACAATGGTTCGCCGTGCAGCATCGGTAAGCGCCGCTATACAAAAGTCAGTCAGCTTTCGTGATTCGAGATGGGCTGCGCGTTCGATCAAGTCCTTCGTCTGTTCATCCAGACGAAAACCGAGCCTTTCCTTGTGTCCTGGGTTTTGTGCTAACTGCACCTTTTTGCTGGCCATGGCGGAACCTCTTGGTTCATGTTTATAATGT
Organism: Methylomonas sp. BW4-1; assembly: GCF_052474385.1. Taxonomy (NCBI): domain Bacteria; kingdom Pseudomonadati; phylum Pseudomonadota; class Gammaproteobacteria; order Methylococcales; family Methylococcaceae; genus Methylomonas; species Methylomonas sp. BW4-1. Next base: position 11,844 of record NZ_CP184126.1, on the reverse strand, counting down.
TGGCTAACATTGTACGTCAATTTGACGACCTTTAATCATCACGCCGTTTTTCTATGTAAATAGCGTAATAGCCATTTTTACATTTGGCCGTGCACAACTTATTCCCGGCTACGATAGCTTCCTCTTGGGTCTCGAACCACTCCTTTCTGACGGTGCCTGGTGACCCGACTCGACCCCATTCCTTAATCAGTGACCAATCATCAAATAGACCGGGTGTCACAAACATCTGATAAAAACGATGCATGTTGTCATTGTCATCATGCCGTTCCAAGTACACATGATTCATCGCTTACTCCCCAGAAGAGTTGACCGACTTTTCACTTTGCGGTGATTTCATCGCCGCTTCTCTGATGCGCATAATGGTTTGCCGAGTGGTTTTGAATTCCCGAGCCAACTCCGAAACGTTGCTGCCAGCGGCCAATCGTTTCACCACTTCAGCACGATCTTCGGCATTGAGCGCCGGCGGTCGACCAAACTGTTTACCCGCCGCCTTCGCGCGACTAATGCCCGCGTGGGTTCGCTCAATTAACAGGTCACGCTCAAACTCTGCGACCGCTGCGATCACCTGCATGGTCATCTTGCCGGCAGAACTAGTTAGATCAACGCCACCTAACGCCAGACAATGGACCCGCACTCCGGAATTAGAAAGATGTTCGACCGTGGCTCTGACATCCATGGCGTTGCGACCGAGCCGATCCAGTTTGGTCACCACCAACACATCGCCCGTTTCCAGCCGCTCGATCAGTTTATTAAAACCGGGTCTTTCTTTAGCCGCGACTGAACCGCTGATGCTTTCTTCAATCAAACGATGCGGCTGAATGGCAAAACCGGCAGATTGAATTTCCAGGCTTTGGTTTTGGGTAGTCTGGTCTGTGGTCGACACTCGACAGTAAGCAAAGACGCGTGACATGCTCTAATTCCGTTCGAAATGGATGTACGAATTATAACACGTGTACGAATTTGAAAAAGCTTACTTTAGTACATATTTTTTAGGCACTGTCCGAAACTGGTCTGTTTCGGACTCTAAAAGGATTGCACGTTTCCTTGATTTTATGCACAATGAACCAAGTTTTTTAGATTACCTAATAAGGGGCCGACCATGCAAAGCATGACCATAGAGCAGCTACGTGCTGCCAGTAACGCCGGCGGCGTATCAGGTGTGACTTTGAAAGGGCAGGGCGGGGCGTTCTTCGTTCAGATTGATACTCATAGCGGTTCCGGTGCCTTGTTATCGAAAGCCCGCAGTACCGAGACCGCGCCGCTTTGGCAATCCATTGGTCGCATTGAATGTTCTTCGTGATATTGGCATCACCGTAGGCCAGTTCGACGCGAGCGAATATGATCCGGCAAAGAAGGAACAGGATGCCGGCAACCGAGGCAGGGCAGACGCCATGCGCGAAGCGCATGAGGCCGCTGCTTATAACCACTGGCTGGCCACCGAGATTCAGGAAGCCAGTGATGACCCTCGACCGAGCATTCTGCACGATGAAGTTATGGCAAGGATGGATGCCAGGATTGCTCGCCACAAGACGGGAAGAGGGAAGCGCGCATGAACCAGTGGTCGCAGAGGTACGAGTCGACCGACTGATCTATGGCGAAGGCAAAAACCCCTTATCGCATCGTCTGGCGACCGATGGCTGAAGTCGACTTGGACAACATCATCGACTACATTGCTCAGGACAACCCGACCAAGGCGGAGAAATTCGGCCAGGCGCTACGTGACAAAATCGTGCCACTTGCGCAGCATCCAAAGCTTGGTCGTACCGGCAGGCCAGGCCTGCCGCTCTTCCTGCGTGAGCTAGTCGTACATCGAAACTACATCGTTTTTTACCGCGTACTAGACGAGGCTTGCACCGTCGAAATTTTGAGATTAAAACACACGGCCCAACAATTACCTGGCGGGATTAGCTCCCGCAAAAAATAGCGCCTTCTCACCGCGCAGGACAAAGTAGAACTAAACCGATCCAATTTTCAAAGGGATTTGCTATGGCGTTATGTTTTATAATTATGGAACCTCTGATTAATACAGTTTTCGAGAAAAACAGATGCGCAAGGGATTGATTTTATTAGCATCGAAATTCGAGATAACGAATTAATCAGAGGTTACTTAGAATTCTTAATCATTTATGACTGATAGCATCGGTTTGTCAAAAGTTGATTAAAGAGGAAATTTTCTAGTAAATTAAGATTAAAAATAAAGTGTAAAAATTTGGCAACTGATGATAAGTGATAGCATTAAATTGTAATTGATGAAGATAAATTTTAATTTTTTTGAAAATTTAATAAGATTAAAAAAAATAGTGATGGATTGAATGAATGAATGAAAACAATAATGGACGACAAACTGATGCATATAATTTTTTACGCCAATCCAAATTAAAATCGAGTTCTAATTTTTTTTCAGAAAAAAAATATACATATGGCGAAAACAATAATATTTCAATGCGACGTATATTTATACGGAGTTTTTTTATTATAGGTATAGCCGGTATTGGGTCTTCCTGCTCTTCAGTTGACACACGATATCAAAATAATATTAAACTACCGTGGCGAGTGCCCAATGAAACTCATGATTTAAATAAACAACTTGAATATAGAGAAATTGAAGATAATGTAAGTGCGGATAAACAAGAACAAAATACAACTTATTTCGGAAATGTAAAAACATTTCGACCGGTTTCAAAAAAAAATAATTCTGATGCTGCCATTAATAAGGAGGCAGAAACCGATATTCAGTTTCGTGATGCCGATATTCATAGCGTGATAGATGCCATTCTCGGCGATGCATTGAAATTAAACTACGCAATCGACCCCTCGATACAAGGTAAAATTACGTTACGTACTAGAGGGCCTTTATCTAAGACGGCTCTTCTTCCAGTGCTCGAAACCGCTTTGCTTTCCGTTTCTGCGGCCATCGTTCAGCAAGGAAACATGTACCATGTTATGCCTCTGGATTTAGCGCCTCAAAGAGTGAGGGGGTTAAACCGATCAATCCCTAATGCCGCGGCTACGCCTGGATTTGGTATTGATATTTTGACTCTTCGTTACGTTAAGGCACAAGAAATCCAGAAAATTATAGATACCGTTTTTCCTAAAGGAACGGTGCTTCAAGCAGATGAAACATACAATCATCTTATAATTTCTGGCACGAGTGAGGATCGCATGGCCGTTCAGCGTATGGTTGAGAGTTTCGATGTGGATTGGCTGCAAGGCATGAATTTCGCGTTATATCGTGTTGAACATTCTAGTCCTACCCAACTAATCGCTGAATTAAAAGAAGTCTTCCAATCGCCCATTGATGTCGTTGGCAGTCGAGTACGCTTTGTTGCACTAAATAGGATGCACGCCATACTCGGAATTTCCAAAGATCGTTCAGACTTAGAAGGCATAGAAGCTTGGATTAAACGATTAGATACCTCAAAAACAGATGAACAACGCGTTTTTGTTTATAACGTCCAAAATGGTAACGCAAAAGAGCTAGTATCTGCTCTCCGACAGTTGTTTGGTGGCGGTGGCACAACATCAGCTAGTGACCAACAAGGCGATTCAGGCTTGTCTGAGAAATCCAATATAGTCGAATCTGGAGAACAAGGCATGCCGATGCAACAGGATTCGCCAATTAAAATGGATACTTACGGAAAAACATCCATGCCAACTGGTGGCTATCCTTCAAATCAAAGTTCCAACCGTTCGAGCAAATTGGTTGCTAGTGAAGAAACTAATTCACTACTTTACTACGGTACTGAAAAAGAGTTTCGGGTTATTAAAGATGCATTAATCCAGCTGGATATTACTCCTCGCCAAGTCATGATTGAAGCAATCTTAGCCGAAGTGACTCTGAATGATGATTTGAGATATGGCGTACAATGGTTTTTTGATTCTAAGCAAAATTCTGTGGAATTAAGCGCGGCCGAAACAGGAATTTCTTCTTTGTTTCCTGGATTTTCATACGTTTATTCTGGTGGTTCAGATGTCAGAGTGATACTGAATGCGCTCCAGTCGAAAACCGATGTACGAGTTATATCGGCTCCCAAATTATCGGTTTTAAATAATCAAAAAGCGAATCTTCAGGTTGGCGATCAAGTACCAATATTGACGCAGACCTCACAGTCTACCAGCGCGCCTGGTGCACCAATAGTCAACTCGATTCAGATGCGCGATACAGGGGTTATTTTGGATATAAAACCGCGTATCAACGAAAACGGCAGCTTACTCCTTGATGTAACCCAAGAGGTAAGCGATGTTGCTAAAACGACTACATCCGGAATTAATTCGCCAACCATCCAAAAGAGGAAAATTCAAACTTCTGTCTTAACGAATGACGGATACACAGTTGCTTTAGGTGGATTGATTCGAGACAACATTTCCGAAAGCAACAGTGGTGTGCCCCTCATCAAGGATATTCCTGTGTTTGGTAATTTATTTCGGGACAATTCTTCTGGAAACAAGCGGACTGAGCTGATTGTGTTACTTGTGCCTCATATCATGAGAAATCAAGCCGAGACCCAATCTGTCGTTGACTCTATGGTGAGCGAGATGAATTCAACTGCACAAATAATTGATCGAGTACTACCCATTGCTCCTGATACCAAACAGTAAAGGTTTCATTCTACTTCATACCTTATGGCTTTTATTGTTGGTTGCCGCCATTATGGCGGCAACTTTACAAGCTGGACGGCATGTGGCCGATAGTCTATCGAGTTATGAAAGAAATATTCGGCTTAACTTGGCGGTAGAGTCTGCTGTTTACGATGTCATTTTTGAACTCTTGGAACAAGGCGAGCGTAGTCGCTGGATACGTGAGAACGGCAGAGGACAAACTTTATTGATCGATAATCAGACCGTTGAAGTAATCAGCAGTAATGTTCATGGGTTGATCGATGTAAATACTGCAGATGAGCGACTATTACAAATGCTATCCGCAAATTTACGAAGTGTCGATCACGTAAATGCGCTTACTATTCAGGCAAAAAAGAACCGATCACGATATTCCAGTTATTCAGATTTAAGTGCTAGTTTAAACATCCCTCTGGCTGTTTTTTCTTGTATTTATCCCTATATAACGCTTTTCTCTGGAAGAACTGCGCCAAGTGCTGTCTTGATGTCCGAGCAATTAGAAAAAATGATAGGAAGCATTGAAAATGAAAAACACTCCGCCATGGAAGGTAATACCATATCCGTGACCGGCGAAGTGTTCAGAATCAATGTAACCGCTCGTACAGTTCAACCAAGAACAAACTACTTATCTGCTGAAGTCATGATTACTGGAAGAAGAGATTTTCCTTATTTAATAAGATCCTGGAATTGGATAGAAACCTGTCAGATTGGTCAATGACCATGATTCGCAGAAGTTGAAATTTTTATTGGTTTGTTGACCCTTGAGAAGGCCTCACTAAATTGAGGTGCTATGTAATTTCTCAATAAGTTCAATCTTGAACCGGCCAAGCAGTAATTTTTTTTAAAATATGCTTGCAGGGTACGAAATTTTTAGCTAGATTACAAACCCAGTTGCATAGATGGTTAGTCTTGATTGAATTTGTTCCCCAGGCATTAGAAACACACCAAGTTCACGTGTTTTCGACAGACCTAGCTCGTAGGTATGGCGTGTAGGCCGGCAATAAACAAAACCTATCGGCACAGAAGGACCGCTTCAAGCGCTGGTTTTCTAAAGCGTTTCGCTATACATTTTTTAAATACGATCACTCAAGAGGGAAAACGATGAGCAGTTCTGTGTTGCGTGTGGGTAATCCCAAAATTCAGTTGGACATGGCCGCCATCAGGCGGCGTTTTTTTGCGGGGTTGCTTTTGGCCGGTCTGATGGGACCTGCCTGGGCAGGGTCTGTTACCTACACCTATGACACGCTGGGTCGTATTACCCAAGCCGCCTACAGCACGGGCGTCGTGATTGCCTATGTCTACGATGCCGCCGGCAATCGCAGTAGTTATGTGATCAGCGGCGCCCCTAGTTAGTCGAGTAAATTCCCTGGATTTTCAGCGTTTGAGAGTGTCGCCTGTTTTCAGGCGAAGCCTTAGCGCGGCTGTTTGTTTTATCAATATTTATTAAATCTAAAGGCTTGAAGGATCAGTTCTGACCGGCCCTGCACGAATGGAGTATACGGATATGTTACGTTGGCAAGTAAATAGTGTGGTTTCGCTCGCTTTGCTATTGATGGTCGGGACGGTTCAGGCGGAGGGTAATATCTCGTTTGGCGGGGGCGTGCCGGCCGTGACCGATATGCCAACGACTTCATCAGTTAGAGGTAAAACTAAAAAACCGGCTGCCAACGTCGCCGCACCTAGCGGACAGACGGTACAGTTGCCCGGCGTTAATCGCGCCATTTTCACGCCGGTAACGCCACTTGAATCGGAACAAGCCATACAAAGTCAGTCGTTACCCGCTGACTTGAATCAGCTCCAATCAGCAGCAACACCGACCACCGATACACTATTAACCACCAGCGCGTTACGCATTAGCGGCGACACCGCGCCGACCGGTCCGGCCTCCATCGCTGAATTGGCCCGTGCCTTGAAAAATAATCCGGATTTGATCTACGAATACGTCCGCAACAACATCGAGTATTACCCGATGTGGGGTGTGCAAAAAGGTGCGGTGGGGGCGATCCTCGATAGCCAAGGTACCGCTTTCGACCAAGCGACACTGATGGTGTCGTTATTGCGCCAAGCCGGATACACGGCCAGCTATGTCAAGGGTCGGGTCAACATGACAGCGGCCCAAATCAATGCGTGGCTGGGCGTCGATACCGCCAATGTCTGCGCGGTTTTGAATCTTTTTGGTCAAGGTCAAGTGCCGATTGCCTCGGTAACCGCGACGGCGGCCGGCAGTTGCCCTGGATCAACCGCCGCCTTGGTCAGCATGAAGTTCGATCACGTCTGGGTCAAAGTCAATATTGGCGGCACCAATTACTACTTCGATCCTAGCTATAAACCGCACACAGTTAAGGCCGGGATTAATCTGACCACAGCCAGCGGCTACAACGCGGCTACCTATCTCACACAGGCGAAAACCGGCGCGACCCTGACGACAGATTATATCCAGGGGGTCAATCGCACCAATATTCGTAACAACTTGAACTCCTATGCCACCAACCTAACCAATTATTTACGCACTAACCAACCCGCCGGCGCGCTGGATGACGCGGTGGGGGGGATGACCATTAATCCACATAGCGGCGGCAATCTGCGTCAAACCGTGCTGCCATACCAAGATACCACCGTGGCGCTAACCGAATGGACCACGGATGTCCCGGCCAACTACAAGCCCACACTGAGACTCCAATACCAAGGCATCGATAAAACGTACACCTCGGACGCGATTTACGGCAAACGCCTGACCATTACCTACAACGGTTCCAATCAACCGGTGTTGATGCTGGACGGTGTCGCACAAATGACGGGTACGGCAACCACGCCGGGTACTGTCGGCAGCGTCAATTTTACTGTCACACATAGTGCTTACGCGCAAACCTTTGCCAACCAGGCTTTTACCCAACAAATCAAAGCTGGCGGTACCTTTTTGATTGGTAACGGCTGGGGGCCGGCGGGACGGGGCGTGGTTGAACAGCATCGCCAACGCTTGGACGAAGCCAAAGCCGCAGGTAATGCCGACACCGCTGAATCGGTGTTAGGTTCTAGCTTAGCGGTGTTATCCTCAAGCTGGATCGCACAAGTGAACGCGGCCGACTATGTCGCCGACCGCATCGCCAAAACCAATACCCTGTTCCACCACCAAATCGGGATCGCCGGCTATAACACGGCACCTTACGTTGACTTGCCTGGTAACGTGCTGGGGGTGGTCAGCCAAACCGCCGATGCAGCTAAAGAGGCGGCGGTGTTCTTCAGCGACTCTATGCATTCCAGTATTTTCGAGTCTACGGCCGTGCAACAAACCGCCGGCGTAAGCGCGGTATCCACAGTCAAATTGATCGATATTGCGGCAACCAACAATGACAAGATTTTCAATGCTACCTCGGCCAACTATACCTCGGCGGTGCAACCTAATCTGGTGTCGTGCGCGTCATATTTGACCTCGTTCCAAAATGCGGTGACCGCCGGACGCCGTTTAATTTTGCCGACGCGGTGTAATCTTACCGAAGCCAGCTGGAGCGGCACGGGTTACTTTGATATTTTGGTAACCGCGAATGGTACCAGCATTGGCTCAATTATTAGCGGTGGATTGTTGGGCGGCTTTTCGAGTTCGCCTTTACCGGCAGCCACAACCAACACCAATACCCTTAGCAACAGTCTGAGTTGGGAAAGTCTCAGTAATTGGTTTGGCCAAACTTACAACGACCCGATTGACACTTTCAAAGGTAACTTCCTTTATGCCCATGATGACATCAATACCGGCGTAGGCTCGTTCCCCCATGCGCTGAGTTTCCAAAAACTGTATAGCTCTGGTGCGCGTACTCAAGCGGGCGCATTGGGCAAAGGCTGGACCCATAATTTTGCGTCAAAGGCCGCGGTTAACTCCGATGGCTTCCAAGGGTTGGGTGAAGACTCGGCCCTGGATGCAGTGAACACCATTGTGGAAAAACTGGTGTCCCTGGATCTATTGACCGACACTGCCAAACCGCTGGATAAAATGGTGGTGGCCACCTTGGGCCAACGTTGGTTTGGCGACCAGTTGCTGAGCAACACCGTGGTTGTCAAACAAGGTCTGAACGGTGAAGTATTTGTCAAACTACCGGACGGTACCTACAACGCGCCTCCGGGCAGTGCTGCGCGTTTGATCAAAAACGCCGACAACACCTACAGCTATGAAACTCTGCACAAGGACAAGCTGAATTTCGACAGCACCGGCAAGATTGCCACCTTCAATCATGCCAGTGGCGTGCAGGTCAAATTCACCTACGCCGGCAACGACCTGACCCAAGTGCAAAACAGCTTAGGCAGAACCCTGACCCTGACCAACACCTCGGGCCGGATCACCGCCGTGGGCGACGGTAGCCGGAGTGTGGGTTATGCCTACGACGCCAACGGCAATCTGGTCACCTCTACCGACGCCACCGCGAAAAACACCACCTTCCAATACGACCTGCCGGGACGCATCACCAAGTTCTTCTATCCCAGCAATCCGACCGTGGCTTTCGCGACCAACGTCTATGACAGCCTGGGCCGGGTACAAACCCAAACCAACGCCAACGGCAAGCTTTACACCTATTACTTTGCCGGCAGCCGGTCCGAAGAGTTGGATCCCTTGGGCGGCAGCAAAGTTTCTTACTACGATAGTTTCGGCAAAGTCCTGAAATCCATCAATCCCTTGGGTAAGGTGGTGACCAACACCTACGACGGCCAAGAACGCTTGACCAAATCGGTCCTGCCCGAAGGCAACTATGTCACCTATACCTACGACGACACCACCTGCGGCGGCACGACTAAACGCTGCACCCACAACGTCAAGACCGAAACCCGCGTCGCCAAAGCCGGTTCCGGACTGGCCAATCTGCTAACCAGCTATACCTACGAAAGCGCGTTCAACAACTTGGCTAGCGTTACCGACCCGAAAGGCAAAGTGACTAGCTACACCTACACCGCGCAAGGTCTGCCTTTCACCATCACTCGTCCCGTGGATGCCGCCGGCGTAGCCCCTATAACGACCTATGCCTACACCAGCTTCACCCCGGCCGGCTACACCGCGTTTTATTTGCCGACTGCGGTGACCGAGAAAACCACGGCGACCAACAGCGTCACCAACACCACGGCCTATAACGCCACCAACAAATACGTGCCGCAAACCGTGGTTGCCGATGCCGGTACCGGTAAGCTCAACCTGACCAGCACTTATACTTATGATGCGGTCGGTAACCTGACCCAAGTCAACGGCCCACGCACCGACGTCACCGACACCGTAGCCACCGCTTACGACAACCAACGGCGGCCGATACAGCTGACAAACGCCTTGGGTAAACTGACCAAGCAAGCTTACGACGCCGACGGCCGCCTGATCCGCAGCGCCGCGCAGATCGGTACCCAATGGCTGGTGTCCTGCAGCAGCTACACCCCGAGCGGCAAACTGCTGAAAGCCTGGGGCCCTGGCACCACCACGGCCGACACCACCTGTCCGGCCGCCGCCGCACCGGTGACCGTCGCCGACTACGTCTACGACAACCTGGATCGCCTCAGCACCCTGACCGAAAACCTGCCGGCGGCCGACGGCGGCAACCGCGTCACCCAGACCGTCTACAACGCCGACGACAGTGTCCAGATCCTCAAAAAAGCCGTGGGCAGCGGTATCGCGCAGAACTACGCGACCTACACCTACAGCAACAACGGCCTGCCGCTCACCGTCAAGGATGCCAAAAACCAGCTGACCACCTACCAATACGACGGTCACGACCGGAAACTGAAAACCCTGTATCCGGACAAAGTCACCGCCGGCGCCTCCTCGGCGACCGACTTCGAACAAGTGGCCTACGACGCCAACAGCAACGTCACCAGCCTGCGCAAACGTAACGGTCAAAGCATTACCTTGGCCTACGACAACCTCAACCGTCTGCTGAGCCGGACCTATCCGACCGCAGCCGACAACATCAGCTTCAGTTACGACCTGTTGGGCCGTAAAACCGCCGCCAACAAAACCGGCTACGCCATCGGCTACGTCTACGACAACGCCGGCCGCCTGACCAGCACCACCGCCGGCGGCAAAACCCTGGCCTACCAATACGACCCGGCCGGCAACCGTACCCGCACCACCTGGCCGGAAGCCACCGCGTTCTACATCACCGCCAGCTATGACGCCCTGAACCGGCCGACCGCCCTGCTGGAGAACGGCACCGTCAGCCTGGCCAGCTACGCCTACGACGACCTGTCGCGGCGCACCACCGTCACCCTGGGTAACGGCACCACCACCGTCACCGGTTACGACACCCAGTCGGCGCTGGCCAGCCTGACCCAAAACCTGGCCGGCACCGCCCAGGACAACACCTGGAGCTACACCCGCAACCAGGTGCAAGACATCAAAGCGGCCAGCTGGACCAACAACAGCTACCAATGGACCGGCTACACCAACGGTACTCGGAGCTACACCGCCAACGGCCTGAACCAATACGCCACGGCCGCCGGCAGCACCTTAAGCTACGACGCCAACGGCAACCTGGGTGGCGACGGGGTGTGGACCTATGCCTACAACCTCGACAACCAGCTGACCAGCGCCAACAAAACCGGCTCGGCCAACAGCCTGGCCTACGACGGCGCCGGCCGCTTGAGCCAAACCACCCTGGCGGGCGTCGTCACCAACCTGAGCTACGACGGCAGCGACCTGGTGGCTGAATACAACAGCACCGGCACCCTGCTGAGACGTTACGTACACGGCCCTGGCGTTGACCAACCCTTAGTCTGGTACGAAGGCGCCGTCACCACCAACAAAACCTGGCTGTACAGCGACCACCAAGGCAGCATTGTCGCCACCGCCAACAGTGCCGGCACCAGTACCGCCACCTTGAGCTACGGCCCCTATGGCGAACCGAATGCCACCACCGGCGTGCGCTTCCGCTACACCGGCCAGCAGCTGCTGGGACCGCTGAACCTGTACTACTACAAAGCAAGAATGTACTCGCCCGCCATCGGCCGGTTCTTGCAAACCGATCCGATTGGCTACCAAGACGGCTTGAATCTGTATGCCTATGTGGGGAATAATCCGTTCAATCGGAATGATCCCAGTGGGTTGATTGCGGCTGATGCCAATATGCTCGGGGGCAAGCTGGGCGGGTATCTGGATGCCGTTACACCGGGTTCGTTGGCTTTCAAGAATTCTTACGCTAATTTCCAAGCAGGCAGTTACGGGAACTCGGCTTTATGGGCCTTGCAAGGCGGGTTGGAAATCGG